>NZ_BAAGGP010000105.1:0-7536 GCF_054658615.1 Pseudolactococcus yaeyamensis | reverse complement strand
TAGAAGTTTACTTGTTCAAGAAAAAATGATTGATGAAACAGCCATTTTTATTGATGGTACAAAACTTGAAGCTAATGCCAACAAGTTTACTTTTGTCTGGAAAAAATCCATTCAACGTTTTAGTGATCCCCTTGTTGAGAAGTCTAAAGCCCTTTATCAAAAGCTTTTAAGCAATGAAATTATTCCTGCAATTGAACTGGATAATGAAGCTGAATTATCAACACAAGAATTGATGGTCATTGAAGATGAGTTATCTCAAGCAGTTGAGACGCTCACACAAGAAATTAATACGGAATCAAACGGACAAAAACGTAAAGCTATACGCTCTCAAAGAAAGCCAATCAAATTAGCACGTAAACAAGTCGCTAACTTCATTTTAAGAAAAGAAAAATACAAAGTGGGCGTCATTTAAATTAAATATTAAGCAATTGCTTTCAGAAAAAGAGACAGGAAAACTCTATGGCAAACGTAAGATTGATATAGAGCCTGCCTTTGCCCATCTGAAGGCTAATTTGGATTTCACTCGATTTTCGGTTAGAGGGAAAGACAAAGTTAGACAAGAGAGTGGTTTAGATTTGATAGCGATTAGTCTCAGAAAACTGACGGTATCCTGTCGAACATAGAATAGAGAACAGAGAAAAAGCAAACTAGCACAATCAAAATTGATTGGATTAGCTTGCTTATTTTTTCAGTGACTGTGGACTTTGGTCCCAGACTCTTTTGTCTGCAAGCTGAGTACACGGTTTCCGTGTGCTTTTTGTCTAGACGTTTTATTTTATCTAGTTTGAGTAAATGAAAAAGTAGCTGATACAACGATAAAACGTTTACCCAAAAAGGGAGTTATGCTAGCCATTTTCCACCTAAATATGATAAAATAAAGTTTGGCAAAGCATATAAAAACAGTTAAAATGAGTTGATTTTAGAATTGACTGTCAGAGATAGATGAAGTGAGGTAAGGCGATGAGAATGATTGACATCATTCAGAAAAAACGAGATGGTTTGGCGCTGACCAAGGCTGAAACGACATGGCTGATAGAGCAGTATGCGATAGGGCAAATTCCAGACTATCAAATGTCTGCTTGGGCTATGGCGGTTTATTTCCAAGGTATGAACAAGACAGAAATTGCAGACTTAACCATGGCCATGGTTGCGACAGGTGAGCAGATTGACCTGTCCGATATCTCAGGTGTTAAA
This sequence comes from Pseudolactococcus yaeyamensis, assembly GCF_054658615.1. Taxonomy (NCBI): domain Bacteria; kingdom Bacillati; phylum Bacillota; class Bacilli; order Lactobacillales; family Streptococcaceae; genus Pseudolactococcus; species Pseudolactococcus yaeyamensis. The sequence continues at coordinate 6,342 of NZ_BAAGGP010000105.1, read as the reverse complement.
GTTGACAAACACTCAACAGGTGGCGTTGGCGACAAAGTCACCCTGATTTTGGCGCCACTTGTTAGCAGTTTTGGTGTCTCTGTTGCCAAGATGAGCGGTCGTGGCCTAGGTCATACCGGTGGTACCATTGACAAACTCGAAAGTATCCACGGCTTCCAAGTCGAGCGTACCCAAGCCGATTTTGTCCAACAAGTTAAAGACATTGGCATTTCGGTCATCGGCCAGTCGGATAACTTGGTCAAAGCCGACAAACTGCTTTACGCCCTACGTGACGTGACTGCGACCGTTGATATCATTCCCTTGATTGCAAGCTCAATTATGTCGAAAAAAATTGCAGCAGGTAGCGATGCTATTTTGCTAGATGTCACCGTTGGTAGCGGCGCCTTCATGAAAAACATGCTAGACGCCCGCCTACTCGCGCAAACCATGGTTGATTTGGGCAATGCAGTAGGACGCAAGACAGTAGCTGTAATTACAGATATGCGTCAACCTCTAGGCGCTACTATTGGTAATCGTTTAGAAATTGCTGAGAGCTTAACTGTTTTACAAGGAGGTGGTAGCCCAGAACTCAGACAATTCATCGCTGAATTGGCACAAATCATGCTCAGTCTAGCAGGCGTCGAAAAATCAGTAGACGACATTTTAGAAAATCTATCAAATGGTGCAGCCCTTGACAAATTCAAGCAAATGATTCAAGCGCAGGGAGGCGATATGGCTGAATTACTGACATCGCCAGAGCACGAGACAATTTTTTCAAAATCCGTGGTCAGTAGGCAAACTGGTTATGTGACCAGTTTTGATGCGCTGACAGCAGGTCTACTTGCCATGCGTGCAGGTGCAGGTCGTTCCGTCAAGTCAGACGTCCTTGACCTAGATGCCGGTCTTAGGATTTTCAAAAAAATCGGAGATTATGTCGAGAGTGGACAACCACTTTTTGAGATTTTGTATAATAAAGCTGATTTTGATGCCGACAAAGAAAGTCAAGTATTACTTGATGCCATTAGCATTTCAGATGAAAAAGTAGAAATTAAAGAGATTGTGGAGATTATCAAATGAATTTAAATAAATACATTGATCATACTGTTTTAAAAGCAGATACACCAAAAGATAAAGTCCAACAAATTATCGATGAGGCCATCCAGTATGACTTCATGAGCGTGTGTATCAACCCAACTTGGGTTAGTTTTGCGGCTGAAAAATTAGCGGCTACTGATGTAAAAGTTTGTACGGTTATTGGTTTTCCTTTGGGTGCCAATACGTCAGCAGTGAAAGCGTTCGAAGCGGCTGACGCCGTTAAAAATGGGGCAGATGAAGTCGACATGGTCATCAATATCGGCGCAGTGAAAGACGGCGACTGGGATTTAGTCGAATCTGATATCCAAGCCGTTGTAGACGCCTCAGGAGATGTCCTAACTAAAGTCATCATCGAAACGTCATTACTAACAGATGAAGAAAAAGTCAAATCTTGTCAATCTGCTGTCCGTGCGGGTGCAGACTTTGTTAAAACATCAACTGGTTTTTCTACTGCAGGTGCAACGGTTGCGGATATCGCGCTGATGCGTCAAACTGTAGGACCAGACTTAGGTGTTAAAGCATCAGGTGGTGTTCGCTCAATTGCTGATGCACAAGCCATGATTGACGCAGGTGCAACGCGACTTGGTACATCTAATGGTGTTGATATCATGAAAGGGAATGTAGCTGATGGCAATGGATACTGAGCTTTTTCAACAAGCGAGGGAGGCATCAAGTGTCGCTTATGTGCCTTATTCTAATTTTCCAGTAGGTGCAGCCTTAGTTGCTAAAAATGGACTCGTTTTTCAAGGCTGTAATATCGAAAATGCTAGTTTTGGTTTGACCAATTGTGCGGAACGTACAGCGATTTTTAAGGCAGTTTCGAGTGGTGTCCGTGAATTTGAGATGATTGGCATATACGGCGAGACGGAAGCACCAATATCTCCTTGTGGTGCTTGTCGTCAAGTTTTAACAGAATTTTGTCCAGATGACATGCCTGTTTGGCTATTTTCAAAAGCCGGTGATGTCAAAAAAACAACGGTTGGTGAGTTATTACCGTATCATTTTAAGAATTTAGACTAGAACCCAAATAATTAGGGTTTTATTACTAAAATAAATTGATAAATAGTTGTGAATTGATGCGAGTTAAGTTAAAATTAAGATAGAGTTTTGAAAATATATTGATATCTTGCTGACGCTTGCGTGAGCCAAAATTTGGAGGAGTTCATTTTGATGAATAAAAAAGTAATTGGTGTTGGTTTAGTTGCTGTTGCAGTCTTGTCCCTAGCTGCTTGTGGTAGTCGCGATAAGAGTACAGGGTCAGATAAAGCTAAAACTGACCTAACGGTTGCCATCATTACAGATACTGGTGGTGTGGATGACAAGTCATTTAACCAATCATCATGGGAAGGTTTACAAGCCTGGGGGAAAGCTAACAATTTATCTAAAGATAAAGGTTACACCTATTTCCAGTCTGCTAGTGAATCTGACTACACAACAAACCTTGACAGCGCCGTATCAGGTGGCTACAAATTGATTTACGGTATCGGTTTTGCGCTCCACAACGCCATTGATGAAGCGGCTAAAAATAATGCGGATATCAATTATGTCTTGATTGACGATGTGATTGAAGGACAAGATAATGTCGCTTCAGCAACCTTTAAGGACCAAGAGGCAGCCTACCTTGCAGGTGTTGCAGCAGCGAAAACAACGAAAACAAAGATCGTTGGTTTTGTTGGTGGTATGGAAGGTGAAGTTATCTCACGCTTTGAAAAAGGTTTTGAAGCAGGTGTGAAATCCGTTGATAAATCAATCAAAGTCCAAGTTGACTACGCAGGCTCATTCGCAGATGCTGCCAAAGGTAAAACAATCGCAGCGACACAATACGCTAGTGGCGCGGATATCATTTATCAAGCCGCTGGTGGCACTGGTGCTGGGGTCTTCTCTGAAGCTAAATCATTGAATGAAGAGAAGAAAGAAGCGGACAAAGTTTGGGTTATCGGTGTTGACCGTGACCAAAAAGAAGAAGGTAATTATACTTCTAAAGATGGTAAAAAAGCTAACTTTGTCCTTGCCTCATCAACTAAAGGTGTTGGCGAAGCGGTTCAAAACATCAGTAAAGAGACAGCAGCTGGTAAATTCCCAGGTGGTAAACACGTTGTTTACGGTATCAAAGAAGGTGCTGTTGGCCTAGCCGATGACAACCTGTCTAAAGATGCTAAAAGCGCAGTTGATCAAGCTTACGATGACATTAAATCAGGTAAAATTACTGTCCCTGAGAAATAAGACGCATCTGCTTTAAAAATTCGCTACTCTACGTCCTATTTTTAAAGTAAGTATCAGCATGATAAAAGACAGTGCTAGTTTTCAGGCACTGTTTTTTTAGATATTAGAAAAGAGGCATATATGTCAAAATTTAATCGGATTCATTTAGTCGTTATGGATTCAGTTGGAATCGGTGCTGCACCAGATGCAGCTGAATTTTTCAACCACGATACAAACGATACCCAATCAGACACACTCGGTCACATTTCAGAGAATTTTGCACTCAATGTACCTAACATGGCGAAACTAGGTTTGGGTCAGATTCCACGTGATAAAGCATTGGTGGGTGTTGAACAAATTGCGACAGGACAGTTGACTGGTTATGCTACAAAACTAGAAGAAGTTTCACGTGGTAAAGATACGATGACAGGTCACTGGGAAATTATGGGCTTAAATATTCAAGTCCCATTCCGTGTGTTCCCCGACGGTTACCCAGAAGATTTGCTTGAAAAAATTGAGGCTTTTTCGGGTCGTAAAGTCATTCGTGAGGCAAACATTCCTTATTCTGGTACAGCAGTCATCGATGATTTCGGTGCACGCCAAATGGAGACTGGGGAGCTGATTATCTATACCTCAGCCGATCCAGTCTTGCAAATTGCTGCGCATGAAGACATCATTCCATTGGAAGAACTTTATAAAATTTGTGAATATGTGCGTTCAATTACTTTAGACGCTCCTTATATGATTGGCCGAATTATTGCACGTCCTTATGTTGGTACACCGGGTAACTTTACACGGACAGCCAATCGTCATGACTATGCCCTGTCACCTTTCGGTCATACTGTTTTAGACAGTTTAAATGAAGCTGGTATTGGTGTCTACTCTGTTGGCAAAATCAACGATATTTTCAATGGTGTTGGCATTAACCATGATATGGGGCATACCGCAAGTAACATGGCTGGGGTAGACCGTTTGATTGAGACCTTGAAACTGCCAGACTTTGAAACCGGTTTTTCATTCACGAATTTGGTTGATTTTGATGCACTTTTCGGACATCGTCGTGATGTGGCGGGCTATGGGAATGCGATTAATGAATTTGATGCGAGACTACCTGAAATCTATGAGGCAATGGGTGACAATGACTTGTTGCTGATTACTGCTGACCATGGCAATGACCCAACTTATGTTGGCACTGATCACACGCGTGAGTATGTACCATTACTTGCTTACAGCAAATCATTTACTGAACAAGGCTTTTTAAATATCGGACACTATGCTGACATTTCAGCGACCGTCGCTGAAAACTTTGGCGTCGCTGCGACTGAAAACGGCGTATCATTCTTAGGAGACTTAAAATAATCATGACAATGATGGAAAAAATAAAGGAAACTGTTGTTTTTCTACAAAAACAAGGCGTTGAAAATGTAGACTTTGGCTTGATTTTAGGGTCAGGCTTAGGAGAGTTGGCAGATGAGATTTCAAATCCAGTCGTTATTGACTATGCTGACATTCCAAACTGGGGTAGGTCTACTGTTGCAGGTCATGCTGGTAAGTTGGTCTATGGCACACTTTCTGGCAAAAAAGTATTGGCACTTCAAGGACGTTTTCACTTTTATGAGGGGAACCCACTTGATGTCGTGACTTTCCCAGTTCGTGTCATGGCTGAGCTTGATGCGACAGGTGTTGTTGTCACTAACGCGGCAGGCGGTGTGACTCATGGACCGGGTACATTGATGTTGATTAATGATCACATTAATTTTACTGGTCAAAATCCTTTAATTGGTGAAAACATGGACGCTTACGGACCACGTTTCCCTGATATGTCAAGTGTCTATGATAAAGGCTACCAAGCCACTGCAAAAATTGTGGCTGATCGTGCGGGTATTGACTTGCAAGAAGGTGTCTACATGGGATTCACTGGTCCGACTTATGAAACACCTGCTGAAATTCGTTTTGCTGAAACAATCGGAGCAGATGCGGTTGGGATGTCAACTGTACCTGAAGTGATTATTGCCGTTCACTCGGGCTTACGTGTTCTTGGTATCTCTGCTATTACCAATCACGCTGCAGGTAAACAAGCTGAGCTCAAGCATGAAGAAGTTGTGGAAGTGACAACACGTATTAAAGGCACATTTAAAACGCTCATTAAAAAAATCTTGGAGGAAATCTAATGTCAATCCATATTGCCGCGAAAAAAGGTGACATTGCTGATAAGATTCTATTGCCAGGTGATCCTTTGCGTGCGAAATTTATCGCTGAGAACTTCTTAGAAAATCCAGTCTTGTTTAATGATATTCGAAATATGTTTGGTTATACAGGAACCTATAAAGGTGAGTGTATTTCTGTCATGGGTACTGGTATGGGGATGCCTTCTATTTCCATTTATGCGCATGAATTGATTACAGCATACGATGTTAAGAAATTGATTCGTGTGGGCACTGCTGGATCACTTTCTAAAGATGTTCATGTTCGGGAATTAGTCCTTGCGCAAGCAGCAGCGACAACGTCTCGCATTATCAAAAATGATTGGCCTGAGTATGATTTTCCCCAAATCGCTGATTTTGACTTACTAGATAGGGCTTATCACATCTCCAAAGACATGGGTGTCATCACTCACGTTGGTAATGTTTTATCTGCAGACTTATTTTATTCAGACTTATTTGACAAAAATATCAAGCTCGGTACTATGGGTGTTAAGGCTGTTGAGATGGAGACCGCTGCGCTTTATTATTTGGCTGCCAAGCACCAAGTACAAGCGCTGAGTCTCATGACTATTTCGGATAGTCTTGTTTTAGATGAAGATACGACTGCTGAGGAGCGTGAAAAGACCTTTACAGATATGATGCGAGTTGGTCTTGAAACCCTTATTGCTTAAGCAGATTTGAATAATCAAAAATTGAATTTTGACTTGAAAATTCTAGGTCGTGCTTAGAATTTTTCCACGGTCGTTTCATAAACTTTTTATTACGTCAGTCAATATCTTCTCATTCACCAAGCATTTCAATAGATTCTGCTTGACACTAACCCTTTTATTTACTTGTTTCAAATAAGTACGATGAGCCAAAA
>NZ_BAAGGP010000104.1:0-7678 GCF_054658615.1 Pseudolactococcus yaeyamensis | reverse complement strand
AATTTATCTCTGATTCCAATAGAACAACTTACTTTAGTTCAGCTGGTACGAACGGCTATGAAGATAGTGCTGCTGGTGGTCTTAAACAGACGATTAATGCGTGGTATACGACTACTATCGCAAGTAACCCTGCTTTAGAAGCTATGGTTCAAAAAGTATCCTTGAACAACCCAGACTTTACGACATTTTCTGCTATTGGACTCACTTCAAACAGTGGTTCAGAAAATTGGACTTGGGATAATTGGTATCAAGATAAACGCTTTGAAACAACCCTAAGTGATTCAGGAAGTCAACAAGCCTTCGCCTTAAGTTATGGAGATATTTATGGTCATATGGCAGTCCCAGAAGCAACATACGCCGTGCCCCTATTAGATTTTTTTAGCAGTGCGCCCAATTACTTTTGGCTCCGCTCGGCCGGCTACCACTATCGGGATGCGGGCAATGTCGGCGCGGGCAATCTCAACAACCGCAGTGATGTGAATTACCCCCTCCCTGTCCGTCCCGCCCTGTCTCTCTTAATTAAATAATCTCACATCTCTCTTCCGAGAAGGCAGAGGGGGCATTAAAGGGTTAGCACAAGGCGAGACTTGATGGACAGTATCATCGGTTTCGGTTAGGATTTGCGCCGTTAGGCGCAGCGACCTAAGATAGATTTTTCGCGGCAAAGTTCGTGACTGTTCTTGCTAGGCTGAGTGCTAGCGTAGATTAGGTTTCAAAATATTATGACATGAAATCGCAGAAAGGAAAAGTAGGCGTGGGGTTAATTAAATACACATGAGGCAACAGATAGCACGCTGAAAGTGATTGTCTACGCCAACGACTTGATGAGTTACACGTTGAAAGTCACGCAAAACGGCCGAAACATTATCGCTTTACTTTTATTTCTCGCTTGCAAAATCTCAGTATGGACATCGTCGAACTCATGCTTTTAGCTAATGATGTCTTTGTGACCAAGGCAAATATTCATAAAACTGCTGAACAACGGATTCATTACCACTAGCAAGCCTTGAATAAATTACGCGCGATTGGCTATTTTAGTTTAGAGGCACAGAAATATGATGCCATCAAACTCAAACATGCCATTCAAATGAATAAACAAGGCGCCAATTGCATCAAGTTTTTGCAAGCTTGGATGAAAAGTGACCGCGTCAAATATCAAAACATTTATCATCTGCTCCAACAGGAGTAGTATCCACCCTTTTAAAGGATGACCTTTAAAGTCACAACGGTCATACATTGACACTAGACAACAGGTTTCGGGAGTTTTGGCTCCGCTCGGTCGGCAAGTACTATCAAAATGCGGGCAATATCAGCAACAATCCCCTCCCTGTCCGTCCCGACTCGATTTGTTTCTTTCTATTGATTAAATTTGATTTCATACACATTCAAAAGCAAGCCATCTCAAATAATGGTTTGCTTTTTTTGAGATATTAAATCTTATAAAAAAACGCCCTGTGAGGCGATTTCAGTCTTAAATCTAGAGTTTCTTATAAGAACAAACTTTCCAGTGTTCTGGCTACACCATCTTCATCATTGCTATAAGCAATCTGTTGATCAGCATGCGCAAGAAGGGTATCGCTGGCATTTTTCATGGCGTAACCCGTGCCTGCCAGTTTGAGCATGTCAATGTCATTGTGTTCATCCCCAAAGGCGATGAGGTCTGAGCTGTCTTGACCATTGATTTTGAGTAGGTGTTTAAGGGCAGAAGCTTTGCTGACACCTTTTGGCACGACTTCTAAAATACCATTTTGCCCACCCCATGCGCTGACACTGACCTGATTACTGAAATAATTATCAATGTGGTTGGCTAACTGCAATTTATCAGTAAAGCGTGTCTGAAGGAGGATGGCATTAGGATCGTCATCCAGTTTCTCCATCCGCATCTGATGATAGGGTTCAAAACTCTCAATACCGAAAAGGCTAGGACTCGCATGTTCAAAAGAATTAATGAAGAATTTGCGACGAAATTCTGCGGCTAGGAAGTCAAGTTTAAAAGTTTGTTGTTTTTTGATGAGCTCAAAGACGAGTGATCGGTTGATGTGCTTAGACACAGCATGTTCCCAGTTTTTACCGGGAATCGTGGTCATGGCACCATTGAAATTAATCATCGGTGTTTCGAGATTTAGGTCGTTGTAGATTTGAATCGCCATCCGATAGGGTCGGCCTGTCGCGATGACAATCTGATGGCCTTTTTTTCTGACGGTTTGAAAGATGTTTTTTGTATAGTCTGAGATGGTGTTACCATCGGATTGCAAGGTTGTACCATCAAGGTCAATAGCGATTAATTTTTTGTTTGTCATGTGTTGATATTGTGTGAGTTCGATCAAGTTGAACTCAAGCCTTTCTAGTGTTGATAGTAATGGATTTCTAAAAATTCAATTTCGCATTTTTGGGCTAAAATTTTCGATTACTTCATTAAGAGCGTTAGAGCGTGTACAGACACACTTTATGACTCTGCTTCGTACTCGGATACCTTATCTCAAAAGGAGTGAAAGCAAGATTAATCTTCCCTCAAGTGTTCCTTATTTAGTATAACATTTTTTGGTACGAACGCCAGTTTTTAGGTAATTCCATCAGATTGAAATGTTATTTTATAAAAACCGAACATTTAATCAGGAAAGTCAGTCAACTCTGTGATTATCCCTTGAAAGTCCTGAATGCTTACATTAGAATAGGTTAGTATTAATAATTTATTTTTGATGGAAGAAGGATATTATGGATAAGTTTTTTAAACTTAAAGAGAGCGGCACAACAGTCAGTCACGAGATTATGGCAGGTTTGACAACATTTTTTGCCATGAGTTATATTTTGTTTGTCAATCCAGATATGTTATCGAAAACGGGTATGCCTTATCAAGCTGTTTTCCTAGCGACAATCATTGCCTCAGTCATTGGAACATTGATTATGGGACTTTTTGCCAATGTGCCTTATGCACAAGCGCCGGGTATGGGACTGAATGCTTTCTTTACGTTTACAGTCGTTTTTGGCCTTGGTTACTCTTGGCAAGAAGCGCTTGCCATGGTGTTCATTTGTGGGATTATTAATATCCTGATTACGGTGACTAAAATCCGTAAAATGATTATCAAAGCCATTCCTGAAAGTATCCAACACGCTATCGGTGGCGGTATCGGGGTTTTCATTGCTTATATCGGGATTAAAAATGCTGGTCTATTGAAATTTACACTTGACCCGGGGACTTATACAGTCCTTGGTAAAGGTGCGGATAAAGGCACAGCAACGATTGAAGGTGCTGCTTCAGCTGTACCAGCCTTGGTCAATTTTACAAGCCCAGCTGTGTTGGTTGCGCTAGTTGGGATTGCCATCACGGCGATTTTGGTTGTGAAAAATGTCAAAGGTGCGATTTTAATTTCAATCGTTGCGACAACTGTCTTGGCGATTTTCGCTGGTGTGGTTGATTTGAGTGCGATTGACTTTAAAGCAAACTCTCTTGGTTCAGCTTTTAACGAATTAGGTCAAACTTTTGGTGCTGCTTTTAGCCATGAAGGCATGGGAACGTTGTTCTCTGATTCAGCTAAAATGCCACAAGTCTTGATGACAATTCTAGCTTTCTCATTGTCTGACACTTTTGATACTATTGGCACATTTATTGGAACCGGTCGTCGTTCTGGTATCTTCTCAGAAGAAGATGAAGCGTCTCTTGAAAATGGTTCTGGTTTCTCATCTAAAATGGATAAAGCCTTGTTTGCAGATGCGACAGCAACTTCTATTGGTGCGGTTTTTGGAACATCTAATACAACGACTTATGTGGAATCAGCAGCAGGTATTGGTGCTGGTGGTCGGACTGGTCTGACATCAGTTGTTACAGCTATCTGTTTCCTCTTGTCATCAGTGTTACTCCCATTTATCTCAATCGTGCCGAGTGCAGCAACAGCACCCGTCTTAATCATCGTTGGTGTCATGATGCTTGGCTCATTTAAAGACATCAACTGGACTGATTTGGAAGAAGCGATTCCAACTTTCTTCGCGTCAATCTTTATGGGTCTTGCTTACAGCATCTCATATGGTATCGCAGCAGGCTTCATTTTCTTCGCCATCACAAAAGTCGTAACGGGTAAAGCCAAAGAAGTTAGCCCAATCATCTGGGTGGTCAACTTCTTGTTCATTCTTAACTTTGTTATCTTGGCAATCATCTGATGTCCTTTATGTATAGCTGAGCGTCTCACGCTCCTTATCAGATTGTGACAAAATCTTAAAGCGTTCGTAAACTATTACGGCGTTTTTTTGTTATAATTTAGGAGGTACATTTTAGTTAAGAAAGAAAGTAGGTCAGATTTTGACTTTAACACATAGAAGAAAGACCCGCGCTGTCAAGGTTGGTGATGGGCCAAATGCTGTCATCATTGGCGGGCGCAACAAAGTAATTTTACAGTCCATGTGTACGACAAAAACGCAGGATGTCGTAGCGACGGTTGAGCAGATTAATCAGCTGGAAGAAGCAGGTTGCCAATTAGTCCGTGTGGCTGTACCTGATATGGAGACAGCACTTGCGATTAAAGAAATTAAAGCACAGATTAACATTCCTTTAGTGGCAGATATTCACTTTGACTATCGCTTGGCTTTACAAGCTATTGAATCAGGTGTTGATAAAATTCGGATTAATCCTGGTAATATTGGTCGTAAAGACCGTGTGGCTAAAGTCGTTGAGGCTTGTAAAGCCCATCTCATTCCGATTCGTATTGGGGTTAATGCTGGCTCACTTGAAAAGAAATTTTTGCAAAAATATGGTTATCCAACTGCTCAAGGGATGTTAGAATCGGCGATTGAACACGTTGAAATCTTAGAAGAATTGGATTTCCATGATATCATCATCTCAATGAAAGCCTCCAATGTTGAGCTGGCACTTGAAGCTTATAAATTAGCTGCTGAACGCTTTGATTATCCCCTTCATCTTGGAATTACAGAGGCAGGCCCTTTGTTTTCTGGCTCTGTTAAATCAGCAGCTGGTATGGGCGCGCTTTTGTCACTTGGTATCGGCGATACCATGCGAATTTCCCTGTCAGCTGACCCTCGTGAGGAGATTAAGGTTGGGCGTGAGGTCATCAAATCATTTGGTTTGATTGACAATGCAGCAACGCTTGTGTCTTGCCCAACTTGTGGTCGAATTGAAATTGATTTAATTCCAATCGCACAAGAGCTGGAAGCCTACATTGCTAACATCAAGGCACCGATTACCGTTGCCATTCTTGGTTGTGGGGTTAATGGTCCCGGTGAAGCACGTGAAGCAGATATTGGTCTTGCAGGTGGTGCAGGTAAAGGTATGCTCTTTAAAAAAGGTAAAATTATCAAAACAGTGGACGAAGCGGTCATGCTAGAAGAATTTAAAGCTGAGATTGATGCCATGTACAAACATTACCAAGAAACGGGTAAGTTACATGACGATGAAACAGTTGACGCTGGAGAAGATAATTAAGTCTTAGACAATCAAAGAGGTTGGGACAATTGTTCTCAATCACTGAAAGAGAGAAGCAAATTGGGCAATCAAATTTGAGTGGACTAATTTGCTTTTTCTTATGTTTTACGAAAAAAAAAAGAATACCAATTTCGTATTGTTTTGTCAAAAGAATACCAATCTGGTATAGAATCAGCAAATTTTTAACCAATTTGGCATTATTTCTTACAACATAACCAAGTTGTTTTAATAGTTATCAAAAAGTGATATAAAAATAGGCGATGTTTAATTCCAATTGATAGCCAAAATCATTCATAGTCTAATTTTAGGTCCCCTTTTTCCATAATTTTTTTCTCTGCCGGGTCAACTGTCAAAATAAACGATAAGTAAAAACCGAACAATTAATCCGTATTGTCTCTTAAATCAAAGATTTTTACTGTATTTTGCCTAACAATAAGTGTAAAATAAAGGTCATGAGAGGTTTCTAAAGTTGTGTTATCTCAATTAACAGACAGCTAGAAATCACAGAAAAATTTAAAGAATGGTGCAAAATGACTTACGAAGTAAAATCACTTAACGAAGAATGTGGTCTATTTGGTGTTTGGGGGCATCCCGAAGCTGCCAGGTTGACTTATTTTGGCTTGCATGCTTTACAACATCGAGGCCAGGAAGGCGCAGGCATCATCTCAAATGATAAAGGGAAACTCAAGGGGCATCGTGACCTTGGACTCTTATCAGAAGTGTTTCGAGATGAAAAACATCTCGAAAAATTGACAGGTCATGCGGCAATCGGTCATGTCCGTTATGCGACAGCAGGTTCAGCGTCTATTGATAATGTGCAACCATTTTTATTCAATTTTTACGATGGTCAGCTCGGACTTTGCCATAATGGTAATCTGACCAATACGCGAACATTAAAACATGAGTTAGAGTCAAAAGGGGCGATTTTCCACAGCAACTCAGACACGGAAATTCTCATGCACCTCATTCGTCGAGGCTTTTCGACCAACCTCATGGATAATGTCAAGTCAGCGCTTAACACGGTTAAAGGTGGTTTTGCCTACCTTTTGATGACAGACGATAAAATCATCGCAGCACTTGATCCAAACGGCTTTAGGCCACTTTCAATTGGACAGTTGACAAATGGTGCTTACGTCATTGCCAGTGAAACCTGTGCTTTGGATGTGGTTGGGGCAACCTTTGTTCAGGACGTGCTGCCGGGGCAAGTCGTCACGATTGATGATAAAGGTGTTCATGTTGATACCTATACGACCGATGTTGATATGAAAATTTGCAGCATGGAGTTCATTTATTTTGCGCGCCCTGACAGCAATATCAATGGTGTCAATATCCATACTGCTCGAAAAAACATGGGACGTCTCTTGGCCAAGGAAAATCCGAACATTGAAGCGGATATCGTCGTCGGTGTACCGAATTCATCCCTATCAGCAGCCTCTGGTTTTGCGGAAGAATCTGGTCTTCCTTATGAAATGGGTTTGGTCAAAAACCAGTATATTCAACGCACTTTTATACAGCCCACGCAAGAACTGCGTGAGCAAGGCGTTCGGATGAAACTCTCGGGTGTTCGCAGTGTCGTTGCAGGTAAGCGCGTTGTCATGGTAGATGACTCTATCGTGCGTGGCACGACTTCAAAACGAATCGTCAAGCTCCTTAAAGAAGCAGGTGCAGCAGAAGTTCATGTCGTCATCGCCAGTCCACCCCTTGCTTATCCTTGTTTCTATGGGATTGATATTCAAACACGTAAAGAGTTGATTGCAGCCAATCATTCAGTTGATGAAATTAATGAAATCATCGGCTCAGATAGCTTGTATTTCTTGTCCATAGAGGGACTGAAAGATGCCATTGGTCTTGGCGACCAAATCTGTACCTCATATTTTGACGGTATCTATCCAACGCCACTCTATGATTATGAAGATGATTATAATTTGGGTTTGAAAGAGAAAATATCCTTTTATTAAGTTTGAAAGCATAAGGCTGGGACAAAAGTCCACAGTCACTAAAATAAAAAGCAAGCTAATCCAATCAATTTTGATTGTTCTAGCCTGCTTTTTTTCTATATCCGACAGGTTGCCATCAGTTTTCTGAGATTAATCGCCATCAAAGCTAAACCAATCTCCTGCCTAACTTTGTCTTTCCCTCTAACCGAAAATCGAGTGAAATCCAAATTAGCCTTCAGATGGGCAAAGGCAGGCTCTATATCAATCTTACGTTTGCCATAGAGTTTTCCTGTCTCTTTTTCTGAAAGCA
>NZ_BAAGGP010000103.1:0-7928 GCF_054658615.1 Pseudolactococcus yaeyamensis | reverse complement strand
ATGCCATATTTATATTATATCAAAACCAACCGTCTACAACAAGTATGAAGTTGCAAAAAACTATCATATCCCTTGATATAATAGCTTTTGGGGGTGTATTTTTTAGTTTTAACTGTCAAACTCGGGAGTAGTCGTTCCCTATTTCAAGTCTTGAAGTTATCATCACGCAACCTAACATAAATTACTAAAAAAGTAACTTTTCTAGTGATTCTTCAGATTTTTTTGATATAATAAAAGTTATGAAGAAAAATAATAAAAAAGGATTACTTTTCCTGATTATTTTAGTTTTAATTTTTGTTGCCTATGGTATCCGAAAAAACTCGGATACCGATGCGAGTAGCAATCAGTCGAAGACAGAAAAGCTGTCACCAGCAGAAATTCAAGCCAAAGCTGACGAAAAAGCTGCCAAGGTCTATGAGCCAACGTCGGAAATTAAAGCTATAACTGAAAAAATCGGGTTCACACCAAAAGGACGCGTATTGTTTTATGCATCTGATCCCCAATTATTAGATGCGGAGAGTTTTAACGAAGAAGTCCCCGATAGTAGCGATTCACGCACTATCTTAGGATACTATAATCATCGCAAAATCTATCTTTATAATATCCAAAATCAAGATTTATCAGGCATTGTGGAAGTTACCTCAGCACATGAGGCGTTGCACGCTGCTTGGGAGAGATTGTCCAGTAGTGAGCGCCAAGATCTGACAGAGCTTTTAGAGGCAGAATACGCCAAAGTCAAAACGGATAAATTAGAGGCGATGTTGGCTGACTATGCCAAGTTTGAGATTGGACAACGCGATAATGAGTTACATTCGTATTTAGGCACTGAATATCGTCATCTGTCGCCAGAACTTGAAAAGCACTACGCTAAGTATTTTGAAGATAGAGACAAAATCGTGACCATGTTCGAAAGCTATGAATCTAAGTTTGACGCATTAGATAAGCAGTCAGAGCAGTTATCAGCGGAGTTGACGGCTTTAAAAGTACAAATTGATACTGATATGCCTCAGTATGATACTGATCTCGCTAATTTAAATGCTGAAATTGAAGCCTTTAATGTTAGGGCAGAGAGTTATTACTATACTAGCGAGGCGGACTTTTATGCAGATAGAAATGCTCTGGAGCAAAGAGCAGCTGAATTAGAAGCGCGTCAAACACAAATCAATATTAACATTGACCATTATAATACCAAAGCAGCTGATCTTAATCAAATCGCCTTGAAAGCTTCAGAATTTAATAAAAGCATTAACTCAAAGGCAACAGATCCAACTCAACCCGCTAAAAAAGTAGAGTGAGGGAGTTGATGTTACGCTAATATCTTGAAAAATCTTAAGTCAGTAGAGTTGAGGTGAGTTTCTCGCCGATAAATACAGTCTATCACACGCATTTTTCCAATGATCTTCTTATCTAGCAATCCACCAACAAATCTGCTATACTAAAGTAGTTAATGACGCCCTTCAAAGCGATTGATTAACATGGGGCAGCCACGCTGTTACCCAAATAAATTTTGATGGGAGGATTATTATTTTGCAAAATGATAATTCAAAAACTCGTGTCGTTGTCGGCATGAGTGGTGGTGTGGATTCCAGTGTCACAGCGCTTTTGCTCAAGGAGCAGGGCTATGATGTGATCGGGATTTTCATGAAAAACTGGGACGATACTGATGATTTTGGTGTCTGTACGGCGACGGAAGATTACAAAGACGTGGCTTTGGTTGCAGACCAAATCGGCATTCCTTACTATACGGTCAATTTCGAAAAAGAGTACTGGGACCGCGTGTTCGAGTACTTCTTAGCGGAATATCGCGCGGGTCGGACACCAAATCCGGACGTCATGTGTAACAAGGAAATCAAGTTCAAAGATTTCCTTGATTATGCGATTGAACTGGGTGCAGATTACGTGGCGACTGGGCATTACGCCCAAGTTATCCGTGATGAAAATGGTATCGTACACATGTTACGCGGCGCTGATGACAATAAAGATCAGACTTATTTTCTCAGCCAATTGTCACAAGAACAGCTCCAAAAAGTGATGTTTCCACTTGGTCATTTGGAAAAGCCTGAAGTCCGTAAAATTGCGGAACGTGCAGGACTTGCCACGGCTAAGAAAAAAGATTCAACGGGTGTCTGTTTCATCGGCGAAAAGAATTTCAAACAATTCCTCAGCCAATACTTACCAGCTCAAAAAGGTCGTATGATGACCTTTGACGGTCGTGACATGGGCGAACATGCTGGTCTCATGTACTATACCATTGGGCAACGTGGCGGTCTAGGTATCGGCGGTCAACACGGTGGCGATAACGAACCTTGGTTTGTTGTCGGTAAAGATTTGTCGAAAAATATTCTGTATGTCGGGCAAGGTTTCCACAATGAAGCCTTGTATTCGACAAGCCTTGAGGCCAGTGATTTATCATTCACACGTGATATGCCAGATACTTTTGATAGGCACTGCACAGCTAAGTTTCGTTATCGTCAAGCTGATACTGGTGTGACGATGAAAGTGACTGGTAACAAGGTTACAGTCATCTTTGACGAACCAGTTCGTGCGATTACACCGGGGCAAGCTGTCGTTTTTTATGACGGCGCAGAATGTCTGGGTGGCGCGATGATTGACCACGCTTATAAAAATGAACAAGTCATGCAATATCAATAATATTTTGATAGCAGAAAACGTCTTTGGGCGTTTTTTTATTAGGGCTTTAAATCTTTATCTGCACGATTTAGGAATTTTACCCAATAACCGTTATAAAGTGTTATAATGTAAGCGTTGATATCAAAAGAATTAAGGGGAGAACTATGAACAGTACAATTATAAGCATCAAAAATGTAACCAAGGAAATAACGTTAGGTAAATCGAACAATATAATAAGAATAATAGATGGTATTTCTCTTGAAGTAAACAAAGGTGAGTTTTTAAGTATAGTCGGTCCATCTGGATCTGGTAAAAGCACACTATTAAATATTATTTCTGGTTTGTCAACGCCTACAAGTGGCGAGGTTTTTTTGGAAGCTCAAAATATATACGCGCTAAATTCAAAAAAATTGGCTAGATTAAGAAGGGAGAGAATTGGATTTATTTTTCAACAATACAATTTAATTTCTGCTCTGCCAGTATTTGAAAATATTGCTTTACAATTAAGACTGAGCCATCAAAAAATTGATAAGAATCAAATTGATGACTTACTTAATAGTATTAATTTTGAGCCAAAATCAACGGCAAGTATCGATTCTCTCTCTGGAGGAGAAAAACAAAAAGTTGCGATAGCTAGAGTATTAGCAACTGACTGCGAAATTATATTTGCAGATGAGCCAACGGGTGCCTTAGATTCAGTTTCAAGTGAAAAAGTATTTGAAATTTTAAGAGAAATAACGAATCAAGGGAAAACAGTTATTATGGTCACGCATAACATTGAAATGGCTTCAAGAACCGATCGAGCAGTTGTGATACGTGATGGGAAAATACAAAATATTTTATCAAATCCTACTGAAGCTTCACTTCTTCATGAAATAGCGGGGAATGTATAATATGATTTCATTAGCATGGCTTCAATTTAAATATTCTTGAAAAATATGGCTTTTTTCCCTCCCTGTTTTTATGACTTGTGCTTTTGTCATTAATATTTGCTTAACTAATTTTTTTAACTTTAGTAACAGTAGTTTGGTAAATGATGACATATTAAATAATACCCAACTGTTTTTTATTCCAATAGTATTTGGTGGGATAATGGTACCAATCGTTTTAAAAAATACTGTTAAAGAAATATTAAATGGTTTACGAAAACAAAATAATGTACAAATTATTTTGGGCATGACACCTGAGTATCTTGCTATTTTATCAGGTATAGAATTAGCTATTGCAAGTATATTAGGTGCAATAGGTGGTTCTATTCTATCAACTCCCTTTGCTCAAACTTTTTATAATTTTCTTGTCAACGCCCAAGGAACTCAACAATTTCCTGTTATGACGATCAGGTTTTCGTTCCAATCTTTTCTTATCACATTGTTACTCATTACAATAGTGACTTTGTATAGTGGCTATACGAGATCGAGACGAACATTCTATAAAATCCAAAAAAATATCGAAAATATAAATATAAAAAATAGGGATAAATTTTATTATTTGAAAGTAATCTTTATGCTACTTTTAAATATATCTATCATGACATACTTCTTGTCACTTTTACCAGAGAGGATGGGGATAAGTTCTTTCGGTGCTATAAGCGTTTTATTGATTTTCCTAGAAATAATTGCCATATCATTGTTAATAAATGTATGTGGCAAAATAATTTTATTATTCTTTTCTAGAATTTTCAATATCATAGCCAATAGATTTAGATTATCTTTGCTAAACTTAGCAACTTATAGCATTAATGAGCATTACGATACTTTCAAAAAAGTCTATATCCCGATAACAATTATCAGTATATTTGTTTCTGGATTTTCTTCACTACTTATTGATTTACCTGATGGTGGCGATGCAGGCACTAGAACTTCGAATATGGTTGTCTTTTTAAGTGCGCCAATACTTATTGCATTAGCAAATACCATATGTATGATGATGTTACTGCAAGAAAAAGAAACCTTTGAAATCAAACAATTATTTATTTTAGGGTTAAGACCTTTAGATATTTTTTTAAAGAAAGAATTTGAAATTCTAATTTATTCATTTACAACTCTATTAATATCTCTGACGTGTAATTTTGTGTTGAGTTTAATGTTTGTCAGAATAACTCAATTGTTCGATAAAACGATGATTTGGATTAATATCTGGCTCCCCTCACTTTTACTTTCGTTGGCAATCTTTGTCTTAATGTCAATTGTAGCTATGATTAAAGTCATCAACACGAAATGGGATATTTTAGAATTTAATATTGACACAGATAGCTAGTAGGCTAATATTTTTCAAAGTTGGTAAAAAAGAAAATGGTTGTATGTGAACTCAAGCATATAGATTTTCCAAAAATGGGAAGTCTTTTCTAATGGCGAAATATTCGTTTGAGTTTTTTGTTATTGCATCTTTTTTAACCAATTTGGTATTCTTTCTGAGAAACAATACCGATTTCGCACGAAAACAGTGATTTTTATATTAATCTAAATTATTATCTGGTCGGCTTGATTTTAGTTTAATTGGCAGCGTGACGCCTTTGGTTCATCCAAATTTAACGGTGCAATTACTATATCAACGTGAATTCTATATTTTTGCTTCTAAAGATAAGCCACTATCTCAAAAATCTGAAATATCATTTGAAGAGGCTGCAGACTATCCTTTTATTATATTAAAGGAAGGATTCGTTCACGCTAAGGCGTTTCAAAGGCTTAATGATAAGTATGACAAAAAGGCGCAAACTTTACTTCATTTTTCTGATGTTCAGACGATTGGTCAATTGGTCAAGTCGAATATTGGTATTACCTTAATGACTGATTTTATTCCGTTTAGGGATATGGAAAATCTAGTATTTCATTAGTGGCTAAAGATAAAGAGATTTTTTATGTGCAGTATGCTCATCTAAAAACTGCCGTGCTAAATGAAGATTTACAACAACTTGTTGTTATGTTGGATAAACTTTCTAAAGTAGATGATACTTGTGCTAATGAATGCCTCTGATTATAGCTACTCTTGACTATACTTTTCTGGTATAATCAAAGGTATGAATAATAACGATATTTTAATCCGTCTGCGCTACACGTTTGACATTAAAGATAGTGATATGCTCGATATTTTTGCCTTGGGTGGGCTGACACTCACCCTAGAAGAGCTCCGTGGCATTTTAAAGAAACAAGAACCTGATACTGAGCGTGACCAAGCCTTATCTCGCGAGAATTTGGAACGTTTCTTAAATGGCTTCATCATTAGCCAGCGCGGTGTGAAGCGTGATAAAGATGGTCAGGAAATCCCTGCGAGCTTCGATATGACGAGTGATGCGCTGATTAATAATGTGACGATTAAGAAGATTAAAATCGCCATGACTTACACGACGAATCATCTTCAGGATTTTCTGGCACAGTCGGGTAAAACGGTATCGACAAGCGAGTTGTCTGCGATTTTGCGCAATAAAAATCACCGTAATTACAAGCCTGCTGGTGATCAAATTTTACGCAATATGCTTAAAGGGATGGTCTTGGATTATCGTGGGAAATTTTGAGTGATGGTAATCTTGTCATTTGTCGCAAATTTTGATAGAATGAAACTAATATGAGAAACTCAAAATCAACGCAAAATCAACCCGTTAGTAAGGCCGCTGTCGCTGGTCTTATTTTGGCGATTATTCCAATCACAGCCCTACCAGGACTGATTTTTAGCTTGACTGCTTTTGAACATATTGATGCGCATGATTTGAAAGGCCATCAATTTGCCAAACTCGGGACGCTTATCTCAATCCTTTGGATGCTTGTTTTTATCGTTACAGGATTTTTCCTTTTCAAGTATTTTGGTTAAGGCAGAAAACACAAAACTTTAAAGTCAGTATTCGGTAGATGGCTCTTGATACTCAAAAATTGGCATAGACCAATTTTTTTGCTATAATGACACTATAAAACATTTCATGCTTGTTGAAAGCGTTTAAATGACATTTATTAAATAAAGGCGCTAGGCGCCTAATGGAGGAAACACAATGGGAAAACTTGGCATTTCTATTTATCCAGAACGTAGCACATTTGAAAAGGATAAAGCTTATCTTGACTTGGCGCATCACTATGGTTTTAAACGTGTCTTTACAAGTCTACTCGAAATCAATGGTGATAAGGACGAAGTTCTTGCAGGCTTTAAAAAGCCTGTTGACTATGCCAATTCACTCGGTATGGAAGTGATGGTTGACATTAACCCAGCGCTTTTTGAACAGCTTGGTGTGTCATATGATGACTTATCGTTTTTCCATGAGATGGGAGCTGATGGCATCCGTTTAGACCTTGGGTTTACAGGTGCTGAAGAAGCGAAAATGACTCGTAATCCTTACGGCATCAAGGTTGAAATCAACATGAGTCAAGGGACTAACTATGTGGATAATATTATGAGCTATTCACCAAATCCTGAACTCTTGTTGGGTAGTCATAATTTCTATCCAATGCGTTATTCTGGATTGGCACTGGATCATTTTATCTATTGTACTAAGAAATTTAATCAGTATAACTTAAATACCATGGCTTTTGTTAATTCACATGATGCAACATTTGGCCCTTGGCCTTTCAGCGATGGTCTTGTCAGTCTTGAACGTCACCGTGATTTGGATATTGCGACACAAGTTAAGCATATGAAGTTATTGGGTGGTATCAATGATATTACAATTGCAAATGCTTACGCGAGCGAAGCAGAAATCAAAGCAATGAGCGAGGCTTTCTTTGCTGCTGAACCTGCTTTGAAAATTGTACCAAGTGCATCAATTACAGACAATGAACGTATCGTCCTGTTTGAGAGCGAGCATAGTTATCGTGGGGACCGCAGTGAATATATCTTACGCTCAACGATGACACGTGTGTGGCATAAAGACAAAGAATTTCCAGCACATGATACGAGGGATATTAAACGTGGTGATATCTTGATTGGCAATGTCGAATTTGGCCAATACAAGGGTGAAACACAAATTGCGCTTAAAGATATGCCAAATCAAGGTCAAATCAATGTTGTCGGTCGTATTTCTGATGATGAGTTGTTCTTGCTTGATTACATTAAACCTTGGAGCGGCTTCACGTTTGAGGAAGTGAAATAGACTTGAGAGTATCAAAAAGAGGCTGGGACAAAAGTCCTCTAAAAAAATAGGCTATGAATCATTTCTGATGTTAATCGGAAACGTTCATAGCCTATTTCGCACGACAAACGCATGAAATAAATAATTCCCTAGTATCTCTATTTATGTTAAAGTAAAAGAAAAGCTATTAAGGGAGTTCATGATGTACGAAATCTACGCGTATTTAGAAAGCGTCACAGATCCGCGC
>NZ_BAAGGP010000102.1:0-8141 GCF_054658615.1 Pseudolactococcus yaeyamensis | reverse complement strand
TGAATTCTGCGAAATGTCAGGAGCTATCGCAAGGCTATTGGGAAGTATTTGGCAATGAAGATTTCCTTGCGCTTAATAAGCAACTTAAAATTGATTGGGAGAAACAGTATGTTGTGTTAGAGGAGCTAAGACAATTCGCAAGAGGGGTGTGTATACAACAAAAATAATTGAGAACAAAACGCTATAACTCCTTATATCACAAGGCGGAATAGTGTTTTTCTGATTTTTAACTGTCAAACTCGGGATTATATCAAAAAAATCTGAAGAATCACTAGAAAAGTTACTTTTTAGTAATTTATGTTAGGTTGCGTGATGATAACTTCAAGACTTGAAATAGGGAACGACTATTTTAAGATGTTCCGTTGAAAAACTGTGCCGTCTATAAATAGTTTTTCAAGTATTTTTTATAGCCAACCTCATTTTCTGTTCTAATTTTCATTTTCTACTTGACACAGGTCTATTATTTTCTATACTAATAATTGTAAACTTCAAAAAATATGATGTTTACAATAAGAGGGGGTATGAAAACACATCACCTCACATTATCAGCTATTGTCTTAACTGCGCTCATTGTCATGGCTTATGTGCCGCTTCCCCTTGTTCCGATAACCATCCAAAATCTTGGCATCATGCTAGCAGGTGCTTTACTTAGGGGGCGCAAAGGTTTCATCACTGTTACGCTGCTTCTATTACTTGCCATGCTCGGTTTACCTGTTTTAACTGGTGGTTCTGGTGGATTCGCACGTTTTTTGGGTACAACTGCTGGTTATTTATGGGCTTATCCTATTAGTGCTGGGTTGATCGGGTTCGGTATCATAAAATTAAATCAATTAAATCGTTTGTCCTTTTTTAGTGTTTTTCTTGTCATCTTAACCTGTGGTGTTCTTTTTATTGATACATGGGCGCATTTGGTCTAACGATTGTCACAAAGATGCCCTTACACCAATCCCTCTTTCTACAATTAACCTATCTCACAGGTGATAGCATCAAGGTAATCCTTGCAAGTACGCTCACAGTTACTTTACACACACGATTTAGACAGTATTTATATGCCTGAGATATTTGGCTTACAAGTTGACAAATCTGGTCGCTGTCAGCATTGGCATAGTGAACAAGATATTATTGCGAATCAGTGCGCCAGTTGTCAACAATATTTTGCCTGCTACTTGTATCATGATGGCTTTTTTACAGTCAGTTCTAGACAAATTTTAAGTGTGATGTGTTGCGTTTGTCGCACTCAAATGACTGGCGAGGTTTATCATCACTTAGTGGCTTGTTCTATTTATCAACATCCGTTCAATACCAACTGTCAACTACATGCGCATATCTATTTTAGAGCATGATAAAACACAAACATTTTGACTTTCAGTATGCTAAAAATCACGGCAAATAACAATTGATTACCTAAACATAGTGCTTATCATGATAGCATTGTTTGAGTAAGGTTTAAGGTATTTATGTTAGAATGAAGTATGACAACTTCAACAGCAGAAATCATTTTGAATTTATTAATTGACCATGAAAACGAATGGGTCTCTGGCCAAGAAATAGCAGCCAAGCTGAAACTCTCGCGGGCAGCAATTTGGAAGGCTATCGCCAAATTGACCGCTGATGGCTTTACAATTGAGAGACAGCGCGGGCCTGGGAAAGGCTATCGGTATATTCCGGATGAAAAAATGAGTGTTGCAGGTATCACACATGAGCTACAGCATACTATCGCCGTCCGAGTTTTTGACAGCCTGCCTTCGACCAATGTCTATGCCAAACAAAGACTAGTCAGTGGTGAGATGCGTGAACCAACTGTGGTTATCGCCAATATCCAGACCAGAGGAACTGGCCATTTTGGTCGTGTCTTTGACTCGCCTGCCCAAACGGGCTTATATCTCAGTTTTGCGCTCCCGATTACGCCAGAAAATCAAGTCGTGCCTCAACTTCTAGCGACCAGTATCGCCGTTGCTGTTAGCAGAACAGTTAAAGATCTTTTTGCCATTAATTTAGACTTTAAATGGATTAATAATATTTATTATCAGGACCAAAAAGTTGGTGGAATTTTAACCGAAGCCATCGTTAATTTTGAAACGCAGACCTACTCAGCTCTTATCGTTGGCATCGGGCTAAACTTGACCAACAAACAGACTGAGCTGGGCTACCTTACCAGTCAACTCGCGATTTCTCGCAACCAAGTCGCTGCTTCTCTGATTGACCATTTTTTGAGCCTCTACAATACTTACCAAGATGGCAAATTCCTGACGGATTATCGCACACATTTCAGCGATCTGGGCAAATCTGTCCAGATTCAATGTGGTCAGCAACTTTTAAGTGGCAAGGCTGTCCGCATTGATAACGACGGGCGATTAGTCCTCGAAACAGCAGATGGTTTGCAAAAATTAGTGGCCGGTGAAACCATCTAAAAAGTGCAGTGACTCTCAAATTTGAGAGCCCTTGCACTTTTTATTTGATTAAGTCACCTCTTCAAGGTATCACAAAATTCCTCGGTTAATCCTCACATTTCCCATTTCAAATCCTCGCATATCATGATAAAATAGACTCATGACATTAAAAAATTTATTCTTTGATTTAGATGGAACCATTCTGGAAAGCTCCAGAGGGATCCTTAACAGTTTTCATCATACATTTGATGAAATGAAATATCCTCAGTTATCCGATAACGAATTAAACACCTTCATCGGTCCACCCCTTGAAAAGACATTTGCAACCCTCTCAAATGGTGATGACGCATGGGCTGAAAAAGCCATCGAAACTTATCGTAGCTACTACGCCGCAAAAGGTATGCACGAAGCCGAACCTTACGACGGTATTTTGGAGATGCTTGATGCGCTACAACAGCAAGATTACAAACTTTACATCGCCACTTCCAAAAAAGAAGATGTTGCCAAAAAAATGCTTGTGTCACTCAATCTAGCGCAATATTTTCAGGGAATTTTTGGCAATACCCCCCAGTCCCACTCCAAAACCCTCGTCCTTAGGAAATCACTCATCAACACACAGTCGACACCTGAAACATCGGCCATGATTGGGGATAGAGACTATGACATCATTGGGGGAGTGGAAAACAAGGTAGCGAAGACTATCGGTGTCCTCTGGGGTTTTGGTGATAAAACTGAGCTTGAGAAGGCTGGCAGTGACATCATCATCGCCCACCCGCAACAACTTTTGGAGAAAATCAGATGAGAAATTTGAAATTTAAATCCGTTTTCGACATCATGGGTCCCATCATGATTGGGCCATCAAGCTCACATACTGCCGGTGCTGTTCGCATCGGTAAAATTGTGCATTCGATTTTCGGTGACCAACCGACCGAAGTCGCGTTTCATCTCTACCAGTCTTTCGCTAAAACCTACCGTGGCCATGGGACAGACTCGGCGCTAGTGGCGGGGATTTTAGGCATGGAGACAAATGATCCTAGGATTCCAGATTCTTTGGAAATTGCCGATAAGGCTGGGATTAAAGTCTTTTGGCATATTCACAAAGACGAAAAAGCTGACCATCCCAATACTGCCAAAATTATCATCAAGTCTGAAACCAAGACTATGTCCATCAAAGGCGTTTCTATCGGCGGTGGCAATATCCAAGTGACTGAGCTAAACGGCTTTGACATTGCCCTGAATATGAACACGCCGACCCTGATTATCGTCCATCAAGACGTCCCCGGCATGATTGCCAAAGTCACGGACAGCCTGTCAAAACACAACATCAACATCGCACAAATGAACGTCACGCGGGAAAATGCGGGTGAAAAAGCCATCATGATTATCGAGATTGATTCCCGTGATATTGACCAAGCCCTCGCCGAAATCAAGGCCATTGACAATTTGCATAATGTCAATTTCTTTGATTAACTTTAAAGGAGCAGCTCGTCCAACGGCTAAGCGGTAGTTCAGCGACTAAGATTTTTTTCAAAAATCAAGTCTACTGTACATAGCAATTTCCCTAAGTTCTTCGTCCTTTCATTCCTCAATCGCTAAAGGAGTAGTCATGTTCTACACAATACACGAATTAGTCACGCAAGCTGAACAGCAGTTCGACGGGTCAATCTCTGAGTTGATGATTGCGACCGAAATCGAAACTTCTGGTCGGACGCGTGGCGAAATTATCGCCCTCATGTCAGAAAATCTCAGAGTCATGTTAGCTTCGATTGACAACGGTATGACAGAAAAAACATCCCGCACTGGCTTGACCGATGGCGATGCCCTCAAACTTGATCGCTATATCAAATCTGGTCGCACCCTATCAGAGAAAACTGTTTTGACCGCTGCGAAAAATGCCATGGCCGTCAACGAAAGCAACGCCCAGATGGGGCTCGTCTGTGCCACACCAACCGCTGGTAGCGCAGGATGTGTCCCAGCAGTTCTCGCCACTGCCATTGATAAACTTCAGTTGACTGAAGCACAGCAA
Source organism: Pseudolactococcus yaeyamensis (assembly GCF_054658615.1). Classification (NCBI taxonomy): domain Bacteria; kingdom Bacillati; phylum Bacillota; class Bacilli; order Lactobacillales; family Streptococcaceae; genus Pseudolactococcus; species Pseudolactococcus yaeyamensis. Next base: position 3,725 of record NZ_BAAGGP010000102.1, on the reverse strand, counting down.
GTGGACTTTTTATTCACCGCTGGCGCTTTCGGCCTCGTCATCGCTAACAACGCCTCGATTTCAGGTGCTGAAGGTGGCTGTCAAGCTGAGGTCGGTTCAGCCGCCGCCATGGCTTCAGCTGCCCTAGTTATAGCCGCTGATGGTAATCCCCATCAGGCCAGTCAAGCCTGTGCCTTTGTCATTAAAAATCTCCTCGGTCTCATCTGTGACCCTGTAGCAGGACTGGTCGAAGTGCCCTGTGTTAAACGTAATGCCATGGGTGCAAGCTTCTCACTCGTTGCAGCTGACATGGCTTTAGCTGGTATCGAGTCCAGAATTCCAACTGATGAAGTTATCCAAGCCATGTATCAAGTCGGACAAGCCATGCCTAGTGCCTTCCGAGAAACAGCCGAAGGTGGACTTGCTGCAACACCAACAGGCAAACGATTAAAGGCTGAGATATTTGGTTAAATCGAAATAGAGATGAAAAGCCCAGAATATTGACATTCTGAGCTTTTCTTATTGCCTTAATATAAAGAGCTTTTAAAGAATAGATGCTAAATAGCTAATTGAAATTGGTTATCGTCTATTTTTATATCGCTTATCAATCAATTATAATTCAGCAAAACAATTCGAAATCGGTAAATAATTGATTACTTGATGAACTCATAAACTTTCTGAGAAACAGTAGGATATTTCACCTGATACTCACTCACTTGAACCAAAAAACCTTATCAAATGACAAGGTTTTTGTGTAGTATCAATTTATTTGTGACCCGAAACTCGCAAGCGATTAAGCGCCCGATGTAGGGCGACTTCAGCGCGCTTAGCAGCATCGACATCACGTGTGTTCTCAGCTTCTTGCAGTTCGCTTTCAGCCCGACGTTTGGCACGTTCGGCACGTGTCACATCAATATCGCGTTCACGTTCAGCCGAATCGGCAATAATGGTGACAAAATTATCACGGACTTCAGCAATCCCACCATTGACGGAAATCCAGTCAACGTGTTTTTCATCGTCAATCCGACGCACTTTCAGCTCATCAATTTTCAATGAGGCAATCGTTGGAATCATGTTAGGCAAGACCCCAAGTTCGCCATCAACCGTTGATAACAAGATAAAATAGGCATGGTGATCGTAACAGATCCCATTAGGCGTGATGACTTGGACTGTCATGTAATCCATATCAGACCTCCTTAGTAACCCATTTTCTTAGCTTTTGCGATGACATCTTCAATTGGCCCAACGGCACGGAAGGCATCTTCAGGTAAATGGTCATATTGACCAGCAAGAATATCCTTAAAACCTTTAACCGTTTCTTCCACTGGTACATATGACCCCGGTTGTCCAGTAAATTGTTCCGCCACATTGAAGTTTTGTGAGAGGAAGAATTGAATGCGACGAGCGCGACCAACAAGGGTCGTTTCTTCGTCAGATAATTCGTCCATACCCAGAATAGCGATAATATCTTGCAATTCACGGTAGCGTTGGAGGACACGTTGGACTTCTGTCGCCACTTCATAGTGTTCTTGACCAACGATTTCCGGTGTCAAAGCACGTGAGCTTGATGCCAACGGGTCAACGGCTGGATAAATCCCTTGTTGCGTGAGTTTACGCTCAAGGTTGGTCGTTGAGTCCAAATGGGCAAAGGCTGTCGCTGGCGCGGGGTCAGTATAGTCATCGGCTGGTACATAGATGGCTTGGATAGAGGTAACAGACCCTTTTTTAGTCGACGTAATCCGTTCTTGCAATTGCCCCATTTCTGTTGCCAATGTTGGTTGGTAACCAACGGCTGACGGCATCCGACCCAAGAGAGCAGATACTTCAGAACCCGCTTGCGTGAAACGGAAGATGTTATCGATAAACAAGAGCACGTCTTGACCTTCAACATCACGGAAGTATTCCGCGATTGTCAAACCAGCCAAGGCAACACGCATCCGCGCACCCGGTGGCTCATTCATTTGACCAAAGACCATGGCAGTTTTTTCAATAACGCCTGATTCTTTCATTTCTTCGTAAAGGTCATTTCCTTCACGCGTCCGTTCGCCAACACCCGTAAACACGGAAATACCACCATGTTCTTGGGCGATGTTGTGAATCAACTCTTGAATCAAAACAGTTTTACCAACACCGGCACCACCGAAAAGACCAACTTTACCCCCTTTAAGATAGGGAGCAAGTAAATCAATAACTTTGATACCAGTCACAAGGATTTCGTTAGAGGTAGACAATTCATCAAAAGCAGGTGCTTTTTGATGAATTGGGCTACGCTCAGCATCCTCAGGGAATGGTGTTTCCAAGTCAATTGTATCACCAATCACGTTAAACACACGACCAAGGGTTTCTTTCCCGACAGGGACACTGATTGGGCGACCTGTGTCAAGAACTTCAAGGCCACGTTTTAAACCATCAGTAGACTCCATGGCAATGGTGCGGACAACACCGTCACCAAGCTCAAGCGCTACTTCTAGCACGATTTTAGTTTTAGTCTTATCGCCATTGTCTTTATAGACAATCAGCGCATTATTAATTTCAGGAAGATTTTCTCCACCTGCAAACTCTACGTCTACAACTGGTCCGATTACCTGTGAAATTTTACCAGAGCTCATATTACCTCCTGTTTTATTAAGATATTCAGATGACAACTTCTCAGCACCATAACGTGAGTGACCCAAGTCAGATAGACTAGGGATACCTACAGTCTGGGGCAAGTTGTCAACACTCAATTATTTGAGTATACCTATTCCAAGGCACTCGCGCCGGCAACAATTTCCGTAATTTCTTGGGTAATGGCTGCTTGGCGGGCGCGGTTGTATTGGATAGTCAGATCATTGATCACATTTTTGGCATTATCTGTTGCGGCTTGCATGGCTGCCATACCCGCAGCATGTTCAGCCGTTTTCGCATCGATAATGCTACCATAAATCATGCTTTCCGCATATTGGGGCAAAAGTTGTGCCAATATGGTCTCACGATCGGGTTCAAGTTCAAATTCTTGATGATGAGATGTGGCTTCATTTTCGTCTAAATCAGAAATCGGCAACATTTTTTCAACGCGTACCTGACTCGTCAAAGAATTAACATGGTGATTGTAACAAACATACAATTCATCAAATAATTCATTTTGATAAAGACTAACTGATTTATTAACGATTTTGCGAACTTCATCAAAAGTTGGCTGTTCAGACAGACCACGAAGCTCATACGAGACGTTAATATCGCGGGCTTTGAAGAAGTCTGCGCCCATGCCACCAAGGGCAATGATAACATACTCTTCTTGATCATCATGATCATCTGCCAACATCTGCATAACAGCCTTCAAAATCGTTGAATTATAACCACCGACGAGACCTTTATCAGATGTGATGACAATGTAGCCCGTCTTTTTAACGAGTCGCTTAATCAACATCGGATTGTTTGACCCCTCAGATAATTCTGAGCCAATCAAATCGGTCGTCATCGCCCGAACTTTTTGGGCATAAACTTGAAAATTCTTAGCGTTTTGTTCAGATCTTGTCAATTTAGCAGCAGATACCATTTGCATGGCACCTGTAATCTGACTTGTTTTTTTAGTAGATGCAATTCTGACTTTGATTTCATTTAGCGAAGCTGGCATAGCAAACCTCCTCGTATAATATATTCTAGTAGTGATTAACCACTACGATTTTTACCTAATTGATATTAATTTTCACTTGACTACTGAGCCGTTTCTCAGAGATAATAGTTCTGGAATGGACTCACGGATT
>NZ_BAAGGP010000101.1:0-8228 GCF_054658615.1 Pseudolactococcus yaeyamensis | reverse complement strand
AACGTATCTTTCATCTCGTGAATCTTCTATAATCATAAATTTTTCTTGTAGTGTCATATTGTTCTCCTAATGGCAGTGTAGCACTTTTGGTTAATTTTTCAAGACTAATTTATGAAACGACCGTGCTATAAACAGCAGATGTGTTGAAATTTTGATTGAAATGATGAATTTGAACTCAAAGATAACCCCTTTAGATACTCGTTTCATTTTTTTGTGTAAGACAGGTAATCTGATAAACCCAGATTATTTAAACAGCTATCTTAAAAGAATTGGGAAAAAGGCTCAGATAAAAAACAAAAACCCAGAAGATTTTTCTAGCCATATGTTAAGGCATTCTCATATTAGTTTATTAACTGAGCTAGGTGTGCCACTCAAGGTTATTATGGAAAGGGTGGGTCATAAATGATGAGAAAACGACCTTACAAATTTATACTCATGTCACTCAAAGTATGAAGTTTGATTTAAGTAATAAGCTGGAAAGTATTTGAATTTAGAAACTAACCAAAAGTTGTGGTTAGCATGAAGAATACCGAAGAATGTAAGAGTATCAAGAAGTTGCTTAATGCTTATGAATAAAGGTGTTCAGAGTATGTTAGGGAATATAAGAGAAAGGATATGTGGTATAATAAATCTATGACAATTTATAATTTCAAAGTAACCAACAATAAAGGAGAGCTAGTCTCTCTATCTGACTATGAGGGGCAAGCCCTTTTAATCGTCAATACGGCGACAGGCTGCGGTTTTACCCCACAATACAAAGGCTTGCAAGCCCTTTACGATACTTACAAGGCGCAAGGATTCACGATTTTGGATTTTCCTTCTAATCAATTTGGCGGACAAGCGCCTGGTAGCTCAGAAGAAATCGCCGAATTTTGTGAATTGCGCTACCACACGACTTTTCCACAATTTGCGAAAATTGATGTCAATGGTGAAAACGCGGATCCACTTTATACTTACTTAAAAGGTGAGCAAAGAGGTGCGCTGACATCAAATGGAATTTTACGAAATTCCTAGTGGATAAAAATGGTAAAGTCGTGAAACGCTATGGTTCAGCTAAAAAACCTGAAAATATCGCAAAAGATATCGAGGCGATACTTTAAACGCTCATTTGGGCGTTTTTGTGTTATAATAAATATATAGAAAACGCTTACAAATAAAATTGTCAAAAGAATGGAGCAAGAGTATGAATAAAGAACAAATGGTCTACAAACTCAAGCAACTCGGACATAATCAAGCTAAAATTGCTGAAATTTTTATCGGTAATCAAGAATTTCACCGTGCTGAAATTGCCCAAACCAAACACATTATGTATGAAAACTTTGCGGAATTATTGGAACATTGGTTGGAGGACGAAAAAGAGCACATGGGTGCATAATAAAAAGGAGGCTGAGGCAAAAGGCCTCTAAAAAATAAGCTATGACCGATTTTCAATGTCAATTGAACTCGGTCATAGTCTATTTTTGCATCCCTTTTCGAAAAATTTTAAAGAAGGGCTATTTATCGTTAGATAAAATACCAATTTCGTATTCTTTTGCCAAAACAATACGAAATTAGTCAAAAAACGTAGATTTCGTGCGAAATTGGTATTCTTTTGTCAAAACAATACGAAATTCACATAAGCCCTGTTACGATTAAAAATGTCTAATCGAATAGATAGGATATTGGTTAATCTCTGATAACGATTAATCCTAGAGCAAAGATGGTGATTATTAAATGTCAAAAGAAAAGCAAACGATACACACATCAAATAGCGTGGATCAGTTTACTTTTTCATATCACTTTATTGAGGTCTTTCTAAATCAAACAAATCCCCTAATTCAGCATAGGTATTGCCGGCAAGTCTTGCAATGGGCTGAAAGGCATCTGGCTTGACATAGAATTTTTCAGTATCAAATACAGCATCAGAGAAAGCAAAATTGGTGATTTCAAGCAGCATGAGATTGCTGACAACATAGCCATTAGATTCAATTGGTATATGTTTGAATAATTTAGCTTCAAATCGGATTGGCGCATTGATAATAGATGGTACGCTAACTGTTCGAGACGGTTCAGTTGGAATGTCGAAAATCCTAACCTCACTCATTTGACTCGGCAAGCTGGCTGCGGTTTGATTCATCGCTTCAACGTTATCCGGTGAGATGAAGTGGATGACTGCCTCTTTTGTTGCCAACAAGTTATTGACGGAATCTTTTTGTCCTAACATCGAGATGCTGACCAATGGTGGTTGGCTACTGACAACGTTGAAGAAACTGAAAGGTGCAGCATTAACGACGCCATCGACTGATTGCGTGGTCACCCAAGCAATAGGTCGTGGGATGACACTACCTGAAAGTAGTTTATAGGCTAGATAAGGATTGTGACGATTAAGTTCATCAGTCGTGAAATTTTTCATGAAATTGTCCTTTGCTAATGAAAACGACGACATGAGTCGTCATTTTCAAAATCTACTTGATTTATTTATCGCTTGGAATGGCTTGTGGTTTGTGAGCCAAAATACGGGAAATTGTCCAGATGTCATTGTCATCACGTTTGTCATGGGCATCTGTAGTATCTAGTGGACGTAGGCGAGCGGCAGTTGCTGCTTTAACCGCTTCATCCCCAGGAAAAAGATGGGGTGGTAAGCTGAGGTCGAGACCAGCTTCTTCTTTAGTTTCATCAATCCAGAAACCGCTTGTCATCAAGGCTTCTTCGTAAGAATCAACTTTACCTGCACCAGATTTAGCCATATCAAGGGCACCAATTCCCGGTGTGTCTGTCGCTAATTCAAATAATACTTGAGGAGCGACGCGGAAATATTCACTCGAGAAGTAGAAGCGGTCAACCAATCCAGAATCAGGGAAACGGAAAGATTTAATACGCTCAATCCAATAGCTAAGACTTTCAGGGTCTTTCACGCGAAGTGCTAAATGATGAATATTTCCAAAACCTTGCCAAGCAACACCTTCATTTGGGGCATCTTCAATAATGAGTGTTGCGCCATTGCCACCTTCAGCGAGTTCATATTGATGAAAGGCGCCTTCATCACCTGTTTTACGGAAACCTAAGACTTTATCTAACACTAAATCCATATGTTCGTAGTTGGCAACTTTGACAAAGACTGGGCCAAGTCCTACGATGGCATGCTCATCAGGTACATTTGATAATTGCCAAGGTTGTCCTGCAGGTACACCGACATTTGTTTCGTCTGAAATGAGTTGATATTGTTGGCCGTCAAAGTCTTCAAATTCGACAAATTTCTTGCCAAAACGTGTTTTAATTTCACCATGAATGACTTCTGCTTGGTCGAAACGTGCCAACCAGTAAGTCAAGGAAGCATCAGATGGCACACGGAAAGAGGCGCGGTCGATATTATTAGTCCCTTTTGTTCCTTTAGGGATGCCAGGAAAATCAAAGAAGGTCATATCAGTGCCAGCATTACCATCCTCATCCGTGAAGTAGAGATGATAAGTTTCATAATCGTCTTGGTTGACGGTTAGTTTAGCAAGTCGCAAGCCTAAGATATTAGTAAAAAAATCATAGATATGTTGGGCGCTGGAACTGATGGCAGTGACATGGTGAATGCCACCAAGTGGGTAACGTTCGTCAATTTCAATTGTTGAATCTTTCATGGTAATAAGCTCCTTTTTATAAATCAGTTAAAAACATCTGTTTACACTTGTAAACTTTAGTCGTAAGTTCATGATAAACTATTTTAAAAAAGAGTGCAAGTATTTTGACTTGACTGAATCACTCAATATATTTACCCTTTGAAAAGAGTTCAGAATTGAAATTTTTTGAGATTTTGTTAGAATAGACCTATATGATAAAAGAACAATTTTATGTGTTTATGCTAGGCACAATCATTTACGCTTGGTTTTTTGCGGATGCTCTCTTGACAGGTCATCTTTTCTTGTTGAGCTTCTGGAGCTTTTTGTTATTCCGAAAATTAAGATTCGCTTATCGTGCGGATTGCTGGAGTCGTTTAAATAGTAAATAGGATAAGCAGTGACAGTTTTGTCATGCTTTGAAAAAAGCTCTGACACCATTGACAGGTCTCAGAGCCATTTTTTGAGGGAAATTTCGCCTGAAGATAGGACTTTGACTAGTCCATCAGAATTGACAATTAGCTCGCCAGTTTCTGTTAAATCCGTCGCAGTCCCGATAATTGTGCGGCCATTTTCTTCGAATTCGACTGTTTTACCAAGGATGAAAGAATGCGATTTATAGATATCGAAAAAGTCTTGACTATCGCTTAACCGATTAAATTGTGACCAGATTTCAGCAATTAAGGCGTCACATGTGATGGTCGGTGTTTCATGTGTAAAGAGAGACCCTGCTTTTTCTCTCAGCTCGATAGGGAAGTCAGTAATATTGAAGTTTAGACCGACCCCAATAATGATTGAGTTGCTTGACAGCAGATGTTCGACTAAAATGCCACAGATTTTTTTATTATCCAGATAAATATCATTGACCCACTTGACTAGTGGTTTTTTTGTCGTTAAATTTTCGATAGCTGTCAGGACGGCAGCTGCTGTTAAGATAGTATAGTCCTTGACGTCTTCCGATATTTTAAGGACAAGCGACATATAGATGCCATCACCATTGGCGGCAAAATATTGCCGACCAAAGCGACCACGCGTTTGTGTCTGCATCTCAGCGATGAATAATTTTTTATCAATTAGGTCATTTTTGGCATCAAGTTGTGTTGAGGTGGTTTCAGCTACGACGGATACGTCTGTTAGCCAAGGATTTTGGGCTAGAATCGGTTCTCTTTTAATCATGCTTAAATTATATCACGGAATTAGCCAGAAATGATGGCGAAAAAAAGTTGGACGTGGTAGAATAGGAGTGTTACTTTCCGAAGGTGGTTTTTAAGAGTACCTCTTAATTTTCCAAAAACCGTTTCCTGTAACCGAAAAACTAGAAAGTAGGGGAAAAAATGATGTCAGAAAAAAATCTATTTACCAGCGAAAGTGTGTCAGAAGGACATCCAGATAAAATCGCCGATCAAATATCGGATGCGATTCTTGATGCGATTTTGATGCAGGATCCAGATGCTCACGTTGCTGCTGAAACAGTGGTTTACACGGGTTCTGTTCATGTGTTTGGTGAAATTTCAACGACAGCTTATGTCAATATTGACGAAATTGTCAGAAATACGATCAAAGAGATTGGCTATACTGATGCTAACTTTGGCTTTGACTACAAAACAGTTGGCGTTCATCCATCTATCGTGGAGCAATCACCAGATATTGCCCAAGGGGTCAATGAAGCGATTGAAGTTCGTGGTGCTGAAAAACAAGATGAGCTAGATTTAATTGGCGCGGGCGACCAAGGTTTGATGTTTGGTTTTGCTAGTAAAGAAACGCCGGAATATATGCCACTTGCGATTTCACTCTCGCATCAACTCGTTAAAAAATTAGCTGATTTGCGTAAATTAGGCGAAATTGCTTACTTACGGCCAGATGCTAAAAGTCAAGTCACTGTCGAATATGACGAAAATGACGTTGCGAAACGCATTGATACGATTGTCATCTCAACCCAGCACGCACCTGAAGCGACCAATGACCAAATCCATGCGGATGTCATCAAAAAAGTCATTAAAGCAGTGATTCCTGCTGAGTTATTAGATGATAAAACAAAATATTTCATCAATCCGACAGGTCGTTTTGTTATCGGTGGTCCTCAAGGAGATTCAGGCTTGACGGGCCGTAAGATTATTGTCGACACTTATGGTGGCTATGCACATCATGGTGGCGGTGCCTTCTCAGGTAAAGACGCGACGAAAGTTGACCGCTCAGCCTCATATGCTGCACGCTATATTGCCAAAAATATTGTTGCTGCAGGTCTTGCTGAAAAAGCTGAGATTCAGCTTAGTTATGCGATTGGTGTGGCACATCCGATTTCGATTCATGTGGAGACATTTGGCACTGGGAAAGTCTCATCAGAGCGCTTAATCACAGCCATTCGTGAAAACTTTGATCTGCGTCCTGCTGGGATTATTAAAATGTTAGATCTCAAGCGCCCAATTTATCGTCAGACGGCTGCTTATGGTCATTTCGGTCGAACTGATGTCGCATTACCATGGGAAAGATTAGATAAAGTTGCTATTTTGCAATCGCTTTTGTGAAATGTCTGATAATATGATATAATAAATTCGTATGTATTAAGTTAAAACTTAAAACTACGAATTTTTTAGGCATCCCTAAAACTCTAGGATAACGAAGATGTTTAGAAATTGATAACAAGTCAGGCTTGTCAAGGGGGAATAAAACTTCGAAATTGACGAACTGACGGATAAATTGAATTTTAAACGTTCTTTTGAATATAGAAGTTTTACGATGATCTGATATTAGAATAATGAGGAAATCAATGATGGAAGCACTAATTGCTGGTTTCATTGCCTTGTTGATTGGATTAGGAATTGGTTTTGTTTTCCGCAATGCTCAACTAAAAAGCACTCAGGCAGATAGTCAGAGCTTAATTGAAAATGCTGAAAATAAGGCGAATGAACTCACAAGACAGGCTAAGATTGAGTCTGAAAACCTGAAAAAGGAAGCTGAAAATCTGAGAAAAGAAAAGATTTTAGAGCTGAAAGAAGAGGGTCAAAAACGTCGTGAGTCGATAGAAAATGAATTTGCAGAAACTCGGACTGAGTTAAAAGAAACTGAGAAACGTTTGAAACAACGTGAAGAAATCCTTGATCGTAAGGATGATACTTTAACGCGTAAAGAACAATCTCTAGACTCAAAAGAAGAAAATCTATCAAACAAAACTAACACGCTCAACAAGCGCGAAGAAGCATTGTCGCAAATTGAAGCAGAAAAGGCTGCAGAGCTTGCGCGGATTGCAAGTCTGAGCCATGATGAAGCAAAAGAAATTGTCCTGACTCAAACCAAAGAAGACTTATCAAAAGAAATGGCACAATTGATTCGCACGAGTGAAGAAAAAGCGATGGTCGAAGCAGATAAAAAAGCCAAAAACATTATCACTTTGGCCATGCAGCGGGTATCGGGAGATTTCGTGAGTGAGCAGACGGTTAGTGTTGTGACACTGCCTGATGATGGCATGAAGGGACGGATTATTGGTCGTGAAGGTCGTAACATCCGTACTTTTGAAGCTTTGACAGGTATCGACGTGGTTATCGATGATACACCAGAAGCTGTTATCTTATCTGGTTTTGATCCGATTCGTCGTGAAATTGCGCGCTTAACCTTGGAACAGCTAGTTCAAGATGGTCGCATTCATCCCGCACGGATTGAAGAATTGGTCGAGAAAAATCGGAAAGATTTGGATCGCAAAATTCGCGAATACGGTGAACAAGCTGCTTTTGAAGTTGGGGCGCATACCTTGCATCCTGACCTCATGAAAATCATGGGTCGCTTACATTTCAGAACTTCTTATGGTCAAAATGTGCTCAACCACTCGATTGAAGTGGCTAATCTTGCGGGTAATCTTGCCGGTGAGATGGGTGAAAATGTGACGCTGGCTAAACGTGCCGGTTTCTTACATGATATCGGTAAAGCACTAGACCATGAAATTGAAGGGAGTCACGTTGAAATCGGAACTGAATTGGCCAAGAAATATAAGGAAAATCCAGTTGTAATCAATGCGATTGCCAGTCACCACGGCGATGCTGAGGCAACGAATAATATCTCAGTCTTGGTTGCAGCAGCGGATGCTTTATCTGCAGCTCGGCCAGGAGCTCGTCGTGAATCAATTGAAAACTACATCAAACGCCTGCAAAACTTGGAAGAAATTTCAAATGGCTTTGATGGTGTTGAGACATCATTTGCTTTACAAGCCGGCCGTGAAATTCGTGTGATGGTCAATCCAAACAAATTGTCTGATGCTAAGATGACTGTCCTAGCGCATGACATCAAAGAAAAAATTGAAAATGATATGGACTATCCAGGCAATATCAAGGTAACCGTTATCCGTGAAACACGTGCGATTGACTACGCCAAATAAAACGAGTGTCACCCAGTGAGGTGGCGCTTTTTTGATTAGCAATCAATCAGCTACCAGTTAAAAAACGTATTTTACTTAGTTTGAATGAACCACGGTCGTTTCATAAACTTTTTATTACGTCAGTCAATATCTTCTCATTCACCAAGCATTTCAATAGATTCTGCTTGACACTAACCCTTTTATTTACTTGTTTCAAATAAGTACGATGAGCTAAAATAGCGAGTTTTCTAAACACATTCAAAACTTTTTGCGCATTCTCTGAGATGACCTGACACTCA
>NZ_BAAGGP010000100.1:0-8538 GCF_054658615.1 Pseudolactococcus yaeyamensis | reverse complement strand
AACTCCTGACTTTTGGGATTAGACACTTTAATTGTACAGGATTTTATTCTTTTTGTCGAAAAGTTACACAGAAATAGGCTATGAACGTTTCCGATTAACATCAGAAATGATTCATAGCCTATTTTTTTAGAGGACTTTTGTCCCAGCCTCTTTTGTCTTCAGTCTGAGCGCCTGATTAGCGCTTTTCAATTAGCAGTTGAATAATTTAGGGTAGGCTTTCTTGATTGTGATGAGTAAAATAGCAGCGACAAGCCCTGTTAGAATGGCGCTCGTACCATTGATAACGAGGGAGTAGCTGACCGCTCCCCAGCCTTTCCAAGCATAGTCACTCCAGAAGATGACACCGGCGATGAAATGCCAGAAGTATTTGGCAAAGACACCGATGATGACCGCAAGAATAATATAGCAATTCCTGCCTGTTTTCGCAAAAGGTTTCTGTGCCAATCCTGCGAATCCCGAAAAGGTAAAGGCTAGGACATACTCAATTAGGACTTGTGGGACACTGAGGAAATAAACTTTGCCTAGTGCAAAGTGAAGTAAGCCCCAGATAAAACCAGTCATGAGACCAATCAGTGTACCATGACGCAATGAAATCAGGATAATGAGCACTGTACCAAGACTAATTTCAATCCACCTAATTTCGAGTGGGATATAGGAAAGCGCCATCGCTAACGCAGCGATAATTGATACCTCAGCTAAGATGCGAATGCTGAAAACTTGAGTTTGTGACATAAAAAAATCTCCTTATAGTTTCACAAGGAGGGGTCATCAGAGGTCATTCGATTTGTTCATCAAATTGACACATCCCTACGGCGGTATTAACCGCATCAGGTTCTGAGGGTAAATCTCAACCGCGTTTGCGGTACCCCTTGTGTTTGTATTTTTTACAACATTAGTTTATCATGATACTAATGTAAATGCAAGCGCTATTATTTGGAACTCGCAACAGCATAGTTACAATTGCTAAGCACAGAAGTTGAAAGTGGGGAAATAGGATGAAAATCGGAATTATTGGCATGGGACATGTCGGTGCAACACTAGCTTATACGCTTTGTCTACAAGGATTAGCCGATGAGCTAGTCTTGATTGATACAAATGAAATGAAGGTCCAAGCTGAGTATCTTGAGTTATCAGATACCGTACAAAATTTAAATCATCATGTTAAACTTATCAAAAATGACTATGCTGCCCTTGAAAATGCTGCAATCGTCGTTTTTTGTGCGGGAGACATTACAGTGCTGGAAACAGCGACAGACCGACGGGCAGAATTGCGCGTGACATCTAAAATTGTTGAAGATGTATCACCCAAATTAAAGACATCTGGTTTTTCAGGCATCGTCATCTCAATTACCAATCCTTGTGATGTCATAGCCCTATATTTGGCAAATATGATCGGCTTTGATAAAAGAAAGGTCATCGGAAGTGGGACATTGATTGATACCAATCGTTTGAAACGTCAAGCAGAACGTGATGATGTGCTCGTCATTGGAGAGCATGGTGAAAGCCAAGTCGCACTTAATGTGTCGAGTGAAGTTGAAAAGTTGGCGACTGGTACAGGTTGGGAGATCTACGCTGCCAAACATCATACCGCATTCGGTATTTCATCAAGTGTGGCACGCATCATTCGTGTTTTAAAAACAGACACGAAAGAATTGTTACCAGTTTCGTCTTATGATGAGGCAGAAAACTGTTATTATGCGACATTGACAGAACTTACTTTGGGAATTGGCGTTGTCAGACGTGTTTTACCACCATTAAATAACTTGGAAGCTGACCGATTAGCTCGGAGTATCCAGATAATCAAACGAAATGGTCAAGCGTTTTGATATAGAAAAAATTGAAGTCTGTTATAAAAAATTGATAAGACGAGGTTGGTCAAGTTAGTGGTATACTAATGATTAGTTACTAATTTGAATAACAAATTTTGGAGGAATGAATACATGAAAAAATGGACTAAAGTTTTAACAGCACTTGTCGCTGTCTTTGTAGTAGGAACACTTGCAGCCTGTGGTGCGAAAAAAGAGGGCACGGGCAAAGATGGTTTGAAAACCTATGTTGTCGGTGTCGCAAGTGATCAACAAAAAGAAGTCTGGGAAAAAGTCAGTGATGCTTTGAAAGCTGACAAGATTAAAATTGATGTGAAATTATTCAGTGGTTATACGGAAGAAAATCCAGCGCTTGCGGATGGGTCACTTGACTTGAATAGCTTCCAACATGTGGCTTATTTGAACAATTATAATAAAGAAAATAACAAAGATTTAGTTCACATTGCTTATACCTTGATTTCACCATTTGGGCTTTATTCGGAAAAAATTAAAGATCCCAAAGACTTGAAGGATGGCGATACAGTTGCCATTCCAAATGATCCAACCAATGGTGGACGTGCTTTGCAAGCTCTTGAAGCCCTTGATATCATCAAACTTAAAGCAAGTGCTTCTGATTCACCAGAGGTCAAAGATATTGAGTCTTACAAGACTAAGATTGAAATCAAGCCGATTCAAGCCGACCAATTAGTTGCGACATTGCCAGATGTGACAGCTGCCTTTATTAATACCAACTATGTCAATGACCAAATGCACACAACGCCTAAAAAATCAGCGATTTATATCGATACTGACCATTTAGATAAAGTTAATGACCTCTATAAAAATGTCATCGCTGTCCGTAAAGAAGATAAAGATAAGGAAGACTTCAAAAAAATTGTGAAGGCTTATCAAACACCTGAAATCGCTAAAATGATTGAGAAAACAAACGACTACCCAGCTTGGGATGGGGCAAAATAAGATGTGTAAAACTGTTACACCTTTACTGCTTAAGGCTTGAGTTTTATACTCAGGCTTTTTGCATGGGGGGCTAGGTTGATAACTCTATTCTTGTGAAAAAAGGGCGGCAGATTGTCTGAGAAAATGGTAAAATAATGGATATGATAAATTTAAAAGAGATTAGTGTAAAATTCACACAGAAAGATCGTGAAGTTGTGGCGGTTGATCAGGTTTCACTGAAAGTTGATAAAGGGGATATTTATGGGATTGTCGGCTATTCTGGTGCAGGAAAATCAACGCTCGTTCGGGTTATTAACCTCCTCCAAAAACCAACGTATGGTGAAGTGAGCGTCGAGGGTAAAAATCTGGTTGCCTTATCCAACCGTGACTTGCGTGAAGAACGTAAAAAAATTGGGATGATTTTCCAGCATTTTAACCTCATGGCATCACGGACGATTGCTGACAACGTTGCTTTTCCTTTAAAAGGATCAGGCTTGACCAAACATGAAATTGCAGTTAAAGTGGCACATTTATTGGAACTGGTAGGGATTTTAGATAAAAAAGATGCCTATCCGAGTCAGTTATCAGGTGGTCAAAAGCAACGTGTTGCAATTGCACGTGCCTTGGCTAATGACCCTAAAATTTTACTTTGTGATGAAGCAACTTCTGCGCTTGATCCAAAGACAACCTTATCCATTCTAGAATTGCTTCAAGAGGTGAACCATAAACTAGGCATTACCATTGTCATCATAACGCATGAAATGCAGGTGGTGAAGGAGATTTGTAATAAGGTGGCGGTCATGGAAAATGGTCGTGTGATTGAACGTGGCGATGTGATTGATATTTTCAATGACCCGAAAGCTGATTTGACACAAGATTTCATCAGAACGGCGACGCATGTCGAGCAGGCTGAGAAGAAATTATTGGCGCATACGGATCAACCTGTCTACGAGCTCAAATTTTCAAATGCAACTGAGCCAGTGATTATTGAGCTTTATAAGCGTTTTGGAGTGACGGCAGATATCCTCTATGGTAATATCGAGTTTCTACAAAATGTGCCGATTGGAACGATGATTGTGACGCTTGAGGGTGAGAATGGGAGTGAGCCTGATTTGACGGTTATTAGTAACTATTTAGCGGAACGACAAGTGCGGATTTCTGAAATCAAGCGCACAGAAGCAAAAGAAACAGAGGTGACAAATGATTAATCAACTTTTTCCAAATGCGACCGACTTATGGCCGGATTTTTGGACTGCAACGCTTGAAACCTTGCAAATGACTTTTATTACGGGAGTGATTGCGGGGATTTTGGGCTTGATTTTAGGTGTCATTTTGTTGATGACTGATGAAGCGGGTCTGACGCCACAACGCTTGATTTATACGATTCTGGATAAGATTGTGAATATTGGGCGATCCATTCCTTTTGTTATTTTATTGGCTGTGATTATGCCGGTGACACGCCTCCTTGTCGGCACTTCTGTGGGAACGGCGGCGGTAACAGTCCCATTGGTATTGGGGACGATTCCCTTTTTTGCTCGTCAGATTCAAAATGCGCTTCTTGAAGTTGATCCGGGTGTTGTTGAAGCGGCGCGTGCCATGGGTGTCGGAAATTTCGGGATTATTTACCGTGTTTATCTCAAAGAAGGTCTGGTATCCATCATTCGGGCATCAAGCTTTACGGTCATTAATTTAATCGGTTTGACAGCCATGGCAGGCACTGTCGGTGGTGGCGGTCTAGGCTCTATGGCTTTACAACAAGGTTATCAACGTGGTCGTGGCGATGTGACTTTCCTAGCCCTTGTCTTTGTTTTGGTGATTGTTTTCATCAGCCAAGTACTTGGTAATTTAGGTGTCAAAGCCGCCTCAAAAGGCCGTTAAACATTAAACAGTGTCAACCAAAGTGAATTAGAAAAGGGGATAAGCAGATGACCAAATACAATCAAGAAGAACTCAAAAAACGTTTAACACAGGAAGAATACGCTGTCACACAAGAATCAGCAACTGAGCGACCATTTACAGGGAAATATGATGATTGGTGGCAAGACGGTATCTTTGTTGATGTTGTTTCGGGGAGACCTTTGTTTTCATCAACGGATAAATTTGATGCGGGGTGTGGTTGGCCGGCTTTTAGTAAACCCATTGATACCTTAGAAATCATTGAAAAGCTTGACCAATCTATCATTGGTAGAGATAGAACAGAAGTTCGATCGGCGGATGCGGATTCACATCTTGGACACGTTTTTGAAGATGGCCCTAAGGAAGCGGGCGGTTTACGCTATTGTATTAATTCAGCAGCTCTACGTTTCATTCCAAAGGCAGATTTGATTCAGGCTGGTTATCCAGAATATCTTGCGTTATTCGCCGATGCGTTAAAATAATATTTTGAGATACTATTTTTTGATTGCTCTGTTTAATACACTGACCATGGGACGATATGCCTTGTCAAAAATGTGAATTTATACTACAATTAAAACATGTGAAGGTCTTTGACAAGATATCTGAAATTAAGAAATTAAGAGACAAAAGGTGTTAAACCGCACTTAACTCTGGATGAAAATAGGAAATCACATGCTTCGGCGTTTACGCCGGTTCTGTGATTTATCCTTTTCACTATGGCATTGCTACTTTGCGCTTTAGCGCATTACGTGCTACGCTATGTACAGTAGACTTGATTTTTGAAAAAATCTGAGTCGCTGGACAATTGCTTAGGCGTTAATCGGAGTTGTGGTTTATAAACTAGATTAAGGAGGTTCCATGGAGAATAATATCAAAAAATTGCGCAAGGCAATGAAATTTTCTCAGGAAGATTTGGCACGTTTGACGCATTCTACTCGGCAGTCTATCAATGCGGTAGAAAACAATAAGTATGACCCATCGCTAGACTTAGCTTTCAAAATTGCCAAGGCTTTAAACGTTGAGGTGGATGATATTTTCATCAAGAAGACCAAGTCCGATGAAGCAGACTTCGAACTTTGGTGTGAAAAATATAGCTGTGAACTTTGGAAAAATCAAAAACAAAAGACATCTGTTTCATAACATAAGTTGAAGGGATTTTAAGTGATGAAAGAAGTTGACATTTGTCCTTATGCGGAGACGTTTACAGCAGCGCATACTGATTATAAAGCAGAGTGAGGCGCGACGCGTATATTACCTGATGATAAAATGTTTGGTATGCTAGGGCAAGATAAGTCAGGTGAACGGATTTTAACGGTTAAGTTGAAACCCGAAGATGGCGAATTGTTACGAGAACAATACGCTGCAATCGTGCCAGATTATATGAATAAAGTGCATTGGCATTCTATTGATTTGGCTGGTCAAGTGCCTGATGAGACGATTAAAACCATGATTCAGAGGTCGTATCACTTAATTTTACAGGCCATGTCCAAGAAAAGACAAAGAGAAATCACTGAGTTAGCATCTGATTCAACTATAAGCTAGAGACTGTCAATGGCAGCACAATCTTTTTATTGGAGTAAAAATGAACATTAAGCAATTAAGATATGTCGTCGCAATCGCCAATACAGGCACTTTTCGAGAGGCCAGTGAGCAACTTTACGTCAGTCAGCCGTCAATGTCTATCGCAGTTAAGGATCTTGAAACTGAATTGGGCTTCAAGATTTTTGAGCGCCTGAATACAGGGGTCAATCTGACGATTTCTGGAGAGCGTTTTTATGAACAGGCTCAAAGCGTTTTGCGTGATTTTGATACTTTTGAAGCTAAGTATCTCGCACCAACTGCGATGCAGCACAGTTTTTCTGTTGCCAGTCAACATTATGACTTTTTGGCACCGGTTTCTGTTGAATTTTCTGAAAAAAATCCTGAGATTAAAAATATTCGCTTGTTTGAATCGACAACTTATAACATTTTGAGTGAGGTATCAGATGGTCTATCTGATGTCGGCATTGCTTACTTAAATAACCATAATCGTCTAGGGATTACGCGGATGTTGGACAAGTTGGATCTTGATTTTGAAGAGTTGATGACTTTTAAGACGCATATCTATTTGCGCCAAAACCACCCTTTAGCAGATAAAGACTTTGTGACCAATGACGATTTGAGACATTTAAGTCGGGCACGATTTACGCAAGAAAATGAACAGTTTCTTTATTACTCGGAAGATTTGGTTGAAACATTTGAAAATACGAAAATTTATAATGTGACAGACCGCGCGTCGCTCAATGGTATCTTGGAACGAACAGATGCTTACGCTACAGGGTCAGGTTTTATTGATAAGGAAAGTGTCCATGGTATCCGAGTTGTACCATTGGAAGATGGTAATGCCAACACCCTAATCTTTATCAAGAAAAAAGGTCAAGTCTTGTCAGAAGTTGCCAAATCCTACAAGCGCAGCCTTGAAAATTATTTTGAACAGAATAAGTTTTGAGATAAGTCTTGAAAAAATCATGAAAATGCCCTTAAAAATGGTGGCAAATTATCCCAAAATAGTGTAAAATAATAGGGTATTGTTTTAAAATCAATTGCGTTTTGGTCTGCTGTAGTTACTTGGAGATGTAACGTTTAACGTTAGCGACCACCATTTAGCAAGTCAATCAAAACGCAATATCTTACAGGAGAAATTAAAAACATGGTAAAATTAGTATTCGCACGCCACGGCTTATCTGAATGGAACGAAAAGAACCTCTTTACGGGTTGGGCTGACGTCGATCTTGCTGAGCAAGGTGTTGCAGAAGCCAAAAAAGCTGGTGAATTGATCAAAAATGCGGGGTTCGAGTTTGATATCGCTTTCACATCAGTTCTTAAACGTGCGATCAAAACAACTAACTATGTCCTTGAATATTCTGATCAACTTTGGGTACCAGTTGAAAAATCTTGGCGTTTAAACGAGCGTCATTATGGTGCTTTGACAGGTCTTAACAAAGCTGACGCAGCTGTTCAATATGGTGATGAACAAGTGCTTATCTGGCGTCGTTCATACAACGTGAGCCCGGATCCAATGGCGCATGATGCTGAATTCACATCACATGGTGACCGTCGTTATGCACACCTTGAAGATTCAATCGTGCCAGATGCTGAAAACCTTGAGTTGACACTTGAACGTGCCTTGCCTTTCTGGGAAGACCAAATCGCACCAGCACTTAAAGATGGCAAAAACGTTTTTGTTGGTGCACACGGTAACTCAATTCGCGCCCTTGTCAAACACATCAACAAAATGAGTGCTGACGAAATCTTGAAATTTGAAATTCCAAACTTCCCACCATTGGTATTTGAATTTGACGATAACTTGAACAAAACAGCGCAATATTACTTGGAAGACAAATAATACCTGTCAACCACTGCAGAGATGCGGTGGTTTTTTTGAATTTTCAAGGATTTAAAATATGAAGCCATTATCTCTGAGTAGAGCATGGTCCATTTTTATCCTGTCACTTGCGAAATCTTTTTATGTATTTTTAGATGCAAAAAACGGTAACTTGATTGATAAAAGTATAGTATGCTAAAATAATATAGAAAAACTTGTAACCTTTTGTGAGGTTCAAAGGTATTAGTAGTGTAGAAAAAATATTTTAGGTTACGCCCTTTGAAGAAAAATATGCTCAAAATAGGCATAGTCTTGTTACAATTCAAACTTTATTAAGTAGCCATTCTGCTTTAATTTTATCGTGAAAGTAGAAAAATCATTTATTTTTAACACGACAAACGCATGACTCTCTCTCTCCCAATCTCAAAATAGGAAGCGTGTTTTTAAAAATAACAGCTCTCACATTGAAAACAACTGTGCCAAATAATCTGAAAAAGTCATTGATAACGAAAAACG
>NZ_BAAGGP010000099.1:0-8560 GCF_054658615.1 Pseudolactococcus yaeyamensis | reverse complement strand
AAATTTTTGAGTGTATCAAAAATCATAAGAAAAAAGATTTGAGCGCCATTTTCGATACGATGGAGGGAATGGTTGAAGGGGAAAAGAAAACAGAAAAGTTTTACAAATTCAAAAACTCTATTCTCAGGAACTTCCCCTATACGAAAACCGCAGAAGATAGAGGGTTGGACTTAAACGGTATTGGGGTTATGGAGAGTCAGCACCGAAAAATCACATATCGGATGAAGAAGCAAGGCATGTACTGGTCGTTGACTGGTGCTGAAGCCATGACCCAACTCATTATCATGAGGTATGAAGATAAAAACGCCATCCGAGATTTGTTTTTCGGCGACTGGCGTGAAAAGTATGCCAAATATCAGGAGCTAGAAGGCAGTGTCTCAGATTACTTAAAAACGAGTGAGACACCAAGCGAAATCAAACAAGGCAAGATAAGAAATGATATCATCCGTAAAAGTTTTCAGTAGGTAAGAAACGGGCAATATTGGAGGTTCATAAAAAGTAAGAAAATACTGTAAGAAATGGCTAAAACACTTGAAAAAAGTTTGATTTAGCTATTGCTTTTTTGCGTGATTTAAGCTATAATAAAGGTAACAATAAATCAAAAAAGCCGATAGAGTTTAGACCTCTCTATCGACAAGTAGTATAGAAACCACACTTCTATACTCACAAACTTAGTATATCTAAAAATAGATTGAAAAGCAAGTGAGTTGGAAGAAGGAAATTCTAACACGCTTGCTTTTTTGATATAAACTCGGCTCTGAATCGTAGGATTTGGGGAATATCAGAAAATAAAATACATACCTCATTACAAGCATTTCAGATACTGATAGTGGCGATAAAACGTTGTATGCCCGTTGGACAGCAGATGACTTTGCGATTAAGTATGTACTAGATGGCGGTACGAATCATGCGGATAACCCAAGTGGTTATACTTATGGTGTTGGCGTACCAAACTTTGAAGTAGCGACTAAACCAGGTCATACTTTCAAAGGTTGGTATGATACGGCAACAGGTGGTGCAGAAGTCACCAACATTTCGACTACCGCCACAGGCGATAAAACTTTGTATGCCCGTTGGACAGCAGATGACTTTGCGATTAAGTATGTCTTAGATGGTGGGTCAAATCATGCGAATAATCCAAATAGTTACACTTACGGTGTTGGCGTCCCAAACTTTGAATCAGCTACTAAACCCAATCACACTTTCTTAGGTTGGTATGATGCGGCAACAGGTGGTGCAGAAGTCACCAACATTTCGACTACCGCCACAGGCGATAAAACGTTGTATGCCCGTTGGACAGCAGATGACTTTGCGATTAAGTATGTCTTAGATGGCGGTACGAATCATGCGGATAACCCAAGTGGTTATACTTATGGCGTAGGTGTCCCTAGTTTTGAACCTGCGACTAAAGATGGTCATATCTTCCTTGGCTGGTTTGATGCGACAACAGGAGGTAAAGAAATTACAGCTATTTCTGAAACTGCAATCGGGGCACAAACGCTTTATGCTCACTTTAAAGAAGATTTCACGCATCTTGAAGTTAAACCAATTGTGCGTAAAATTGCTAAAAATACAACTTACACATGGCAACATACTGAGCATGAACCAATGCTCTATAATGAAGATAACCAGGTGGTAGATAGTGAAATTTGGGCGATAGTGAGTGGTCAGGTTTATAGTATGACTGATTTTGCAGAATTACCAGAAGGTGTGCATGAAGTGACTTTTACAACTGTGAATCCATTATTGAAAGGACTAACTTTCAATCGTGTGAGAGCATCAGAAAAAGAAGTAACGGCACGAACGACAGCGACGATTATTGCGGAAGATGCACCAGATCCGAAGAAAGAACCAGCACCAATTACGGTTCGTTATGTTGATCAAAATGGCAAGGAACTTAGAGTAGAAACTGTTTATACTGGTAAAATTGGTGATACAATTGAAAGTCTTGCACCAACGATTACAGGTTATAAGTTAATCTCTCCTAATTCAAAAATCAATGCGGTCATAACAGATCAAATTCAAATTTTCACGTTTGTTTACAAACCGATTACGACAGGTCAAGTCGGAGGGCTAACGCTACCAACGACTAATACTCCTCTACCAAAAACAGGAGAAATACAAGAGACAGTATATCTTTTGATTGGATTATTACTAATCGCCTTGGCGAGTAGTCTATCTTGGTTTAAACATAGCAAAATAGTCATTAAAGAGAATGATTAAACTATTAAACTGAGTATGTGATCAAATTTTAAAATCTCATCCTAGACAGCTTTTCGATATTGAAAGGCTGTCTTTTTGTGCCCTTACTAGATTGTATCTATCTTGATAGAAAAAGAGGCTAGAATAAAAATCTTAAAAAGAGACAAACCGCATGAAATTCGTTTTTAAAAACGTTGATTTCATGCGGTTTGTCTCTTTTATAATTAACTAAATCATGCTAATTTTCGACTTTTGTCCCAGTCTCTTTTCAAAGACTCATTTAGTCTTTTTTATAGTTTAATCCTGCAAGAATCGTGTCAAAAATTCTTTTGTCCGTTCTTCTTTTGGAGTGACGAAGATTTCTTCTGGTGTGCCACTTTCGGCAACGACACCTTTATCCATGAAGATGACACGGTCAGACACTTCGCGGGCGAAGGCCATTTCGTGGGTCACGATGACCATGGTCAAGCCGCTTTCAGCTAGCTCTTTCATCGTTTTCAACACTTCGCCGACCATTTCAGGATCGAGAGCGCTGGTTGGTTCGTCAAACAAGAGCACATCAGGATTCATTGATAGCGCACGAGCGATTGCCACACGTTGCTTTTGACCACCTGAGAGTTGACTTGGTTTGGCATTAACAAATCTATCCATGCCGACAGCAGTCAGGTTTTCTAAAGCGATTTTTTTCGCCTCGGCACGCTGACGTTTCAACACTGTTGTTTGTGCCACGATAACATTTTCTAGGACATCTAGGTTATTGAAAAGGTTGAAAGATTGGAAAACCATGCCCAGATGGGTGCGGTATTTGTTAAGGTCGTAGCCTTTTTTGAGGACGTTTTCACCCTTGTAGATGATTTCGCCAGATGTGGGTTGCTCGAGTAAGTTGATTGAGCGAAGGAGAGTTGATTTACCGCTTCCTGAGCTACCGATGATTGAGATCACTTCGCCAGAGGCAACGGTCATGTGGATGTCTTTGAGGACTTCGTTTTGTCCAAATGATTTTTTGAGATTTTTAATGTCAAGTACGATATCGCTCATTTTTCGCCTCCTAACCCAATAGTAGCTTCTTTTAATGGCAGTTGCATTTGGTTAGCGCCCGTCGTATAGCTTTCAGAGTCAAGTTTTTTCTCAACAAATCTCAAGATGCGTGTGACCGTGAAGGTCAAGACGAAGTAAATGGCTGCGATGATGGTAAAGGTTTGGAAATACTGATAATTTTGTTGTGCAACCGTGTTTCCTTGGAAGAAAAGCTCGGTAATCGAGATGACGTTCAAGACAGACGTGTCTTTGATGTTGATGACAAATTCGTTACCTGTCGCTGGGAGAATGTTACGGATAACTTGTGGCAAGACAATCTTACGCATGGTCTGTCCGTGATTCATCCCCAAAGCACTAGCGGCTTCAAATTGACCTGTATCGACAGCGAAAATCCCGCCACGCACGATTTCACTCATGTAAGCCCCAGTATTAATGGAGACGATGAGGAGAGCGGCTAAGGTCTTATCCATGGAAATGCCTAGGAACTGTGCCGAACCATAGTAGATGACCATGGCTTGAACGATCATTGGCGTACCACGGAAAATTTCAACGTAGATATTGATAACCCAACCGACAAGAGTTTGCAGCAAAGCAAGTGCACGGTTAGCAGATTTTTTTGCCGTGCGGAAGACCCCAATCAAAAGACCGATAAAGGTTCCGATGAAAGTCCCGATGATTGAAATGAATAGCGTCATGCCAGCCGCACGAACGAAGTCACCGCCACTATCTTTGATAATTGAGCCGACTTGTGCCCAGAAACCAGTTTCCTTATCCGTATGCGTTTGCAGGGCAACCATGTCATCCATGATTTTAGTTTGTTTAGCTTGGCTCATGTCTGCGAGCACTTCATTGATTTTGGCGAGATTTTTATCAGCCTTGCGTAGACCGACAGCCGTCTGCGTATCTTCTGGATTGGTCTTGAAACCATTGCCCTCAGAAAAAGTAATCATTTTAAATTTCGCATTTTTCGATTCAGCCGTAATCCCTTCAGGACGTTCGCCGACATAGCCGTCAATGGTACCAGCCTCAAGAGCGACGCGCATGGCCGAAAAATCGCCCATAGCAGGTTCTTGTGTGGCGCCAATCATCTGAGGAATCAGATCGTAATGGAAAACGCCTTGTTGACCAGTGATTTTAGCACCTTTGAAGTCATTGATAGACGTCGCATTAGCGTATTTACCATCTTTTCTGACCATGACAACGAGCTGACTTGTATAGTAATTTTGTGAGAAATCAATCTCTTTTTTACGCTCAGTAGTCGGGCTCATCCCGGCGATAATGGCGTCAATTTTACCAGAAGTCAGGGCAGGCAAGAGGCCGTCCCATTTCGTTTTGACGATGACTAATTTTTTGTCTAGCTTTT
This sequence comes from Pseudolactococcus yaeyamensis, assembly GCF_054658615.1. NCBI lineage: Bacteria > Bacillati > Bacillota > Bacilli > Lactobacillales > Streptococcaceae > Pseudolactococcus > Pseudolactococcus yaeyamensis. Next base: position 3,957 of record NZ_BAAGGP010000099.1, on the reverse strand, counting down.
CGGCGATTTTCTTAGCGATTTGGACATCGTAGCCGTTAGCGTATTGGTTACTGCCGTCAATTTTGACAGCACCATTGGCTTGTGTTTTTTGAGTCCAGTTAAAAGGCGGGTAGCCTGCCTCCATGCCGACACGGAATTCGTTGTCATCACTGGTCGCACTGACAAGTGTCGCTGGCACAAGACTGAGGACAAGAAGTGTCGCAAAGATAAGTGAAAATATTTTTTTCATAGGTCTCTTTCTAAGTATCAGTTATCTCTTAATTCTACTAAAAATTGACAGAATGTTCAATATAGATAAGTCAGTATTTTGCTTGTTGATAAAATTATTATCAAAAAACAGTAATTATGCCCAAAATTTGAAAGGGTTTTGTTATAATGAGGTCAAGCAGTTGTAAAATAAGTGATACTGAAAGCGGTACGACATCGTCGTAAACTTCTGTAGAAAATTAGGGATTTATGGTTCTGCGCTTGCGCAGGTTCAGAAATCATCTATTTTCCTATGGCATTGCAGTTGCCGCTTTAGCGGCGTACGGAAAAGCCAAAGGCAACGTGCCTAAGTGATTTATCACTTAGGCGTTGATAAGAAGTTAGCTTGAAGTTCAAACGTGTAAATTCAGAAATGAGAAAGTAGATAAAATGGCATTTATAAAAGCAGTTATTTTAGGGATTATTGAAGGTATCACGGAGTGGCTACCGATTAGCTCGACCGGACATTTGATTCTGGCTGATGAATTTATCAAGCTCAAACAATCCACTGAGTTCATGAATATGTTTAATGTGGTGATTCAGCTAGGTGCGATTTTAGCGGTTGTTGTGATTTATTTTAAGAAGCTTAATCCATTTGATTCAAGTAAGACACCACGTGAAACCCAATTAACTTGGCAACTTTGGTTGAAAGTGATTATCGCATGTATTCCAGCAGTCATTATTGGTTTGCCTTTTGATGACTGGTTGGATGCGCATTTTCATAAATTTATCCCGATTGCATTGATGCTGATTATCTATGGGGTTGCATTCATATATGTCGAGAAGTGGGCGAAAACACGTCCAGATACTTTAACTAACTTAGATAGAATGTCTTACCGCTTTGCCTTTTATATCGGCTTGATTCAAGTCTTGTCATTAATGCCGGGGACATCTCGCTCAGGTGTGACCATTCTTGGCGCGATTATCCTAGGAGCGTCACGTTTCGTTGCGACTGAGTTTACGTTTTTCCTTGGGATTCCGGTTATGTTCGGTGCGAGTTTGTTGAAAATTTTTAAATTTATGCTAAGTGGGGTAGGCTTTAGCTTTTACCAGTTTGCGATTTTAATGGTGGCGAGTGTGACGGCCTTTCTGGTGTCTATCGTGGTCATTAAGTTTTTGATGGATTATATCAAGAAACACGATTTCACTTTCTTTGGTAAATATCGGATTGTTCTCGGCGCAATTTTGCTAGTCTATGCAGGCATTTCAACGGTATTTGGCGGATGAAAAAAGTAAAGTCATGGACAAGTTTTGTGCCAATTATTGCGATGATTTTAGCCTATGTTTTTCTTAGGCTGACTGCAGGAGAAACGACTAGTCCTTATAATATACACGTGTTGCTTTTCTTTATTCCTTTTTCTTATGCCTGCGAGGGTTATATCCAAGGCAAACGGCGGCACAAGTTTTTCAGAGCTTTGATTTTAAATTTCTCGCTTATCCTGTTAATGTCATTCATCCCATGGCTTTGGGTTGCGCTGACAAGGGCGCATGATGAGTGGTATCAAATGTACATCACTTTGGGCTGGTTTCAAATCATTGCCATATACTGTGGGCTTTATCTTTTGTTCTTGATGGTCATTTATTCGATTTTTTACGGGATTGGTAAGTTGATTAGTAAAGCTAGAACATCAATTTCTTAGTTAATGGTTAATTTTATCTGCTATTTCAAAAAGTAAAAAAACTTGCAAAACTTATAGCGTATATGCTATAATAGTTACTTGTGAGTAACCCTCACTTACTCGGGGAAGAGCCCTGAGTCATTAGACCAAAAGGAGGAGATACATCAATGGCTACTACAAAGTACGAAATTCTTTACATTATTCGTCCAAACATTGACGAAGATGCCAAAACAGCGCTTGTTGAGCGTTTTGACACAATCTTGACAGAAAATGGTGCAACTATTTCTGAATCAAAAGATTGGGAAAAACGTCGTCTTGCGTACGAAATCAATGATTTCCGTGAAGGCTTGTACCGTCTTGTCACATTTGAAGCTGATACAGCTTCAGCTGCAACAAGCGAATTTGACCGTCTTGCGAAAATCAATAGCGATATCTTGCGTCACATGATCACTAAGGTTGACGCTTAATCTTAAGCACACTTTAGTTTTCAGGAAGGACAAAACATGATTAATAATGTTGTTTTAGTAGGTCGTTTGACCAAAGACATTGAATTGCGTTACACACCCGCCAATCAAGCAGTGGCTACTTTTACCCTTGCGGTTAATCGTACCTTTAAAAATGCTAATGGTGAGCGTGAAGCGGACTTCATCAATGTTGTCATCTGGCGTCAAGCCGCAGAAAATCTAGCAAATTGGGCGAAAAAAGGTGCGCTTCTGGGCGTTACTGGTCGTATCCAAACGCGTAATTATGAGAATGCTCAAGGTCAACGTGTTTACGTGACGGAAGTGGTTGCTGATAATTTCCAAATGCTAGAAAGTCGTAGCGCGCGCGAAGGTGGTCAACAAGGCGGTGGTTACACACCTTCACCGTCTCAACCTACAAACGCAAACTTCGGTAGCAATCAGTCATCACAAACTCATCCTTCATCTGCTACACCTGATTTTGGCCGCAATAGTGATCCGTTTTCTGGTGGCACACCCATGAACCTGAGTGATGATGATCTGCCGTTTTAATCACTGATGGACAGGAAAACTGTCTGGAATAATATAAGGAGAAAACACATGGCACAACAACGTCGTGGAGGCTTCAAACGCCGCAAAAAAGTTGACTTTATCGCAGCTAACAAAATCGAAAACGTTGACTACAAAGACACTGAGCTCTTGAAACGTTTCATCTCAGAACGTGGTAAAATTTTACCACGTCGCGTGACTGGTACTTCTGCTAAAAACCAACGTAAAGTTGTAACAGCAATCAAACGCGCACGTATCATGGCTTTGCTACCATTCGTAGCGAACGATTCTGAATAAGAAAATTTGAAGGCAAGTCTTACGAGGCTTGTTTTTTGTTTGTCTGCGAGCATCTGGAAGATGGGAGTAGACAAACAAATAGTTAAAATTTGACTGTTTGTCTGCGGAGACTTTGAGCACAAAAAAACTGACATTTAACGGTCAGTTTGTGTGTTGTGATTCGGCTGATTTTACATTTCCATCGGTGTCATGATGGTTTCACGCCCCATGTTATCAACGGCATGAAAGAGTCGTGGCCAGTCATTGTCAAATTCGTAATTAAAGTCAATAACCATAGACGTGTTAGGGTCATCATCTTGCGAAAAACGGATTGAAAGCGCTCCGTGGTTGTTCATCAGTTCAAAGTTAATCGTGTTTTCCAAGATGAAAACGCCTTTGAGGTTGTTGTCAATGATGTACCAAAAACTGTCGATGACCTCGCCAGGGATAGATTGAATAGTGCCGAAACTTGCATAACGGGCGATTGTATTTGTAAAAGCCATAGGTCTACCTCGCTTTTTCTATCTCAAATAGGTATAATATACTCATTCACGTTATTAGCTAAACTGAGTACATCTTTATAATTAAATTATAATTTAAAAGTCAAAAAAGGTCAAGAAATAGGAATTCAAAATCACGACAAACGCATGACTCTCTCCCAATCCCAAAATGTAAAGCATGTTTTAAAAAATAACAGCTCTCACATTGAAAACAACTGTGCCAAATAATCTGGAAAAGTCATTGATAACGAAAAACGTTTGAGACGAATGCTCATCTTCTTTTTACGCATTTCCAAATCCTTCAAA
>NZ_BAAGGP010000098.1:0-8795 GCF_054658615.1 Pseudolactococcus yaeyamensis | reverse complement strand
TAGAGGAGCTGAGACAATTCGCAAGAGGGGTGTGTATACAACAAAAATAATTGAGAACAAAACGCTCTAACTCCTTATATCACAAGGCGGAATAGTGTTTTTCTGATTTTTAACTGTCAAACTCGGGCATAATTCAACTTGGGTATGAAGCCAAAGAATAGAGACTTTCCCAAAAGGAAGGTCTTTTCTGATGGCAAACTTCACCTTTAGTTGAAAAGGGATATGTTATAATAGACTATGAAGATTTTCCCAAATGATTTTAAGATTGGCGCAAGAACGGTTAAGACAGTTATTGCAGCTAGTCTAGCTATTAGCATCGCCAATCTACTTAAGTTAGACTATGCTACGGCAGCGGGCATCATTGCGATATTAAGTGTTGGTAATACAAAAAAATCAACCTATCAAAGTGGTAAGAATCGCTTACTTAATTTTTTAGCTGCCATGATTATATCGGTTGTGTTGTTCTCAATTTTAGGTCATCATGTCTTGGTATTTGGTCTTTTTCTACTGATTTTTATACCCTATTCTGCTGCTTGTGGCATGTCAGAAGGGATAGCACCCAATGCTGTCCTTGTCACACATCTTTTGATGGCGACAAAAATCACCCCGCAACTTTTGCTCAATGAATTTCTGCTTAATTTCATTGCGATATCATTAGCTTTTATCGTCAACTTGAAGATGCCAAATTTTCAGACAGAATTGTCAGAGCGAGAAAAGCGGATTGAACACCATTTTCGTGACTTGTTTAAGCGTCTGAGTTTTATCATGGCGAAAAAAACTGAGCAAGCCCATTTTTTACATAAAGTAGAAGATTTAGAGCAGTATATTTCTGAAAGTTTAACTTTAGCAAGAACACATCTGGATAATCAATTTGGTGATGGTGGTGCAGGGACTAGTTATGATTACTTTGCCATGCGTGCCACACAAGTTGAAATTTTCCATCAAATCGCTGAAATTTTACTTCAAATTGAAGTCACTGTCCAAAAAGATCAGTTGACAGCCCTGAACCAACTCTTTAAGGAGATTGGCAAAAGTTATGCCAAAGATAACGATGGAAAAGCGCTGATGCAACAAGTAAAAGAAACACTGGACATCTATCGAGCTAGTGACCTGCCCAAAAATCGTGAAGAGTTTGAAGCGCGTGCAAGACTTTTTCAGATTTTACAGCTGATTCAGACCTTCATCCAAATTAAACGAGACTATATCCTAGAAAGTGAAGTATAAGTGCGATGAATAAAAAACAAATCGAATCTTGTTTACTATTAATGTTGACGGCATTTATTTGGGGTGTTGCCTTTGTCGCTCAAAAAGTCGGGACGACCGATGTCGGACCACTGACTTTTAGTGCCAGCCGCTATTTTCTAGGTGGCCTTGCCGTCTTACCTTGCGCCTATTTCTTTGCAGATAAGCAGATGACTAAGGTCAAACTCAAAACATCTGTCCTAGCAGGAAGTTTTTGCGGTGTCCTTTTGTTCATCGCCAGTTTCCTCCAGCAAATCGGCATTCAGTACACGACAGTTGGTAAGGCTGGTTTTATCACAACACTTTATATCATCATCATTCCCTTGATTGGTTTAGCCTTCAAGAAAAAAGTCAGCCTACGCATCTGGGTGAGTGTTGCCATTGCACTTCTAGGTATGTATCTCCTTTGTCTAGCAGGCGGTAGCTTTACTGTGCAAACAGGAGATTTCTATGTCTTCTTTTGTGCCATCGGCTTTGCCTGTCAAATCCTTTTTATCGACTATTATTTGCCAAAAGTCGAGCCGATTTATTTCGCCATGACCCAGTTCTTCGTCGCAGCGCTCATCTCCCTCATCTTACTGCCCTTTTTTGAACCCCTTGAGTTGTCAGGTATCATCTCAGCCAGAATCTCAATCCTCTACGCTGGCTTAATTTCAGCAGGCATTGGCTACACCTTGCAAATCATCGCCCAAAAGCATGTTAAACCTGTCGTTGCTTCCATGATTATGAGCCTAGAAGCCGTCTTTTCACTCCTCGCAGGCTTTATCATCCTAGGCGATCGCTTATCTAGTCGGGAACTCATCGGCTGTGCGCTCGTCTTTACAGCTATTATCCTAGCCCAACTGCCGACCAAGTCGGCCAATGCCAAGGCAGATATCATGCCAGAAATACTTTAAAATCAAGACAAGAAAAAAATCCGCTATCTCAATTACTGCGACAGTAGACCGAGATAGGAGATTTTTATCATAGGTGTCAAAACTGCCTTATTTGACAAACATGGCATCGCCAAAACTAAAGAAGCGGTAGTGTTCATCAATAGCGTGTTGATAAGCAGCTAAGACAAAGTCACGACCAGCAAAAGCAGAAACGAGCATGACCAAAGTCGACTTAGGCAAGTGGAAATTGGTTGAGAAAGCATCCACGACTTGAAATTGATAGCCGGGTTTGATGAAGATACTAGTCCAGTTACTGTCGGCTTGAACTTTGCCGCCGAATTTTTTGGCAACAGATTCAAGTGTTCTGATTGATGTCGTCCCAACAGCAATCACACGTTTGCCCATAGCTTTGGTGGCATTGATGATATCAGCAGTTTCTTCAGGTAGGCTATAAAACTCGCTGTGCATCTCATGTTCTTCGATATTATCAACACTGACAGGGCGGAAAGTCCCGAGACCGACGTGCAAAGTCACCCAAGCGATGTTCACACCTTTTGCCTCAATCTGAGCCAAGAGGTCATCCGTGAAATGAAGGCCAGCAGTTGGCGCGGCTGCTGAACCATTTTCCTTAGCATAAACGGTTTGATAGCGACCTTGATCCTTGAGTTTCTCATGGATATAAGGTGGCAGCGGCATTTCGCCTAGACTTTCGAGGACTTCTAGAAAGATGCCATCGTAGTTAAACCTGACAATGCGACCGCCGTGTTCTAGGCTGTCGTCGACTACCGTTGCCGTCAAACGACCATCGCCAAATGAAATCACAGTCCCATTTTTCAGCTTCTTAGCGGGCTTGGCGAGGACTTCCCAAGTATCATCAACGGTATTTTTAAGGAGCAAAAGTTCAATGTGACCGCCTGTGTCAGTTTTTTGGCCATGGAGGCGGGCAGGTAGGACGCGTGTATTGTTCAGCACCAGTGTATCACCAGTATCTAGCTCATCGATGATGTTATAAAAATGTTGATCCGTCATCGTTTGTGTCGCCTTGTTGATGACGAGCAAGCGACTTTCAGATCGCTTTTCAAGGGGTGTTTGGGCGATCAATGCTTCAGGTAAATCAAAATTAAAGTCTTCAATATTCATAAAATAAATTATATCACTTTTAAGATGTAAATGCTTGACAAATTCAAATAAGAAGATTATAATTGGTCTATACCAATAAATAATGAAGCTTGACCAAAAGGAGAGACCATGAAAATCATTAAAGTTAAAGATCAACTTGAAGGGGCTAAAGTAGGCCTTGACATCTTGAAAGGACAAATCGCAGCTGGTGCTAAAACATTTGGTTTGGCAACAGGCTCAACACCTGTTGAATTTTATAACCAAATCATCAACAGCGACATCGATTTTTCAGATAAAACATCCATCAACCTTGATGAGTACGTTGATCTTGATGGTTCTGATGAGCAATCTTACCGTTACTTTATGAACCAACACTTGTTCAACGACAAACCATTTAAAGAAAATTTCTTACCAGATGGTAAAGCAGCAGACTTAGCTGTCGAAGTGAAACATTATGATACGATTATTGATGTGCACCCTATTGACTTCCAAATTTTGGGTATCGGGCACAACGGTCATATCGGTTTCAATGAACCGGGGACATCATTTGATGTGACAACACACGTTGTAGACTTAACAGAAAGCACAATCAAGGCTAACGCACGTTACTTTGAATGTGAAGCAGATGTCCCTAAAAAAGCAGTGTCTATGGGTATCGCAAGCATCATGAAATCTAAAACAATCGTCCTCATGGCTTGGGGCGAAGGCAAATCTGAAGCCATTCAAGCCATGGTTGAAGGTGAAATTACTGAAAGTCTGCCAGCATCAATCCTCCAAAAACACGATAATGTCATCGTGATTGTAGATGAAGCAGCTGGTAAATTGTTGAAATAATATCGAAACCTGAAAAGCTCTGATGATTTTGCTCGTCAGAACTTTTTTTGTGTCATCGTTTGAGCAAACAAAGAATGAAGCAGTCAATACTTGATTTGAAAAGTTTATATTCTAGGGTTCGCATCAGTTTTATGCTAATTTGGTATTGTTTTGTCAAAACAATTCCAAAACCACACAGAATCAGCGATTTTGCAACCAATTTCGTATCCTTTCTCCGATATAATCATGTCTATTAAAAAATGACATAAAAATAGGCTCTGGATGTTTCCGATTCACATCGAAAATTGTTAGGAGCCTATTTTTAGTAGCCTTTTGTCTCGGCTTCATGTTGTCAATCAAACATTCAAAACCTTATTCAAAAAGTCTTTCAAACGAGGGTGTTGTGGCTTGTCGAAGACTTGATCGGGTGTGCTGTCTTCCAAGATTTCACCGCCATCTGTAAAGATAACGCGGTTAGCCACCTTACGGGCAAAGCCCATTTCATGCGTGACAATCAGCATGGTCATACCTTCCTTGGCAAGTTCTTGCATGACTTCCAGCACATCACCAACCATTTCTGGGTCGAGCGCTGAGGTTGGCTCATCAAAGAGCATGAGCTCCGGATCCATAGCCAATGCGCGTGCAATCGCCACACGTTGTTTCTGACCACCTGACAAGCTTTCAGGCATGGCATCAGCTTTATCAGAAAGGCCAACTTTTTTGAGTAAATCAAGGGCTTTGGTGTGCGCCTCGTCTTTGGTCATTTTTTTAAGCTCAAGGGGTGCATAAGTGATGTTATCAAGCACCGTCATGTTCGGGAAGAGGTTGAATTGTTGGAAGACCATACCGACTTCTTGGCGGACTTGATTAAGATTGGTCTTTTTATTGCTCAAATCGTAGCCATCTACGATGACGGTACCCGATGTAATTTCTTCTAACCCGTTCAAGGTTCTCAGGAAAGTTGACTTACCAGAACCAGAAGGGCCAATGATACAAACAACATCGCCCTCATTAAAGCGCGTTGTAATCCCTTTTAAGACTTCATTACTGCCAAATGATTTATGCAAATCAGTGATATCTATTTTTAATTTTGCCATTATTTCATATTCCTTTCAAGTCGACGTGCAAAGATGGTCAATGCCAGAATGACGACGAGATAAATCATCGCGATTAAGCCGTAAACTTTAAAGGATTGGAAGTTGCGGGCAACGATGATTTTACCTGTTTGGAGCAATTCAATCAAACCGATGGCTGAGATAATCGTTGTATCTTTCAGTGAGATGATGAATTGGTTGACCAAACTAGGAATGGTAATCTTAACTGCTTGTGGGAGAATGACGCGGCGCATCGTTTTAACATATGAAATACCAAGTGAACGTGAGGCCTCCATCTGACCGATAGGCACAGAGTTGACGCCACCACGGACGATTTCAGCAATATAAGCTGAAGCATTTAATGTGAGCGCAATGACACCCGCCACATAATCATTAAGTGGACTAGAATGTCCAGTAATCGATTCGATTAAGTTAGGCACACCGTAGAAGATGAAGATGGCAAGCACCATAAGTGGCACACCACGCACAAGATCGACATAGGCTCTCGTGAAGCCTTTTAAGAATTTACTTGGTGAAACGCTAAAGAGACCGAAAATAACACCAATGATGAGAGCCAAAACAAAGGATACAATCGTTAAAGATAGGGTATAACCAAGCCCTTTAGCCAACTGTTGCCAGTTGTTTTTGATAATCCCAATCATCGTTGATTCGTCGACTTTATTGTCGTCTGAATCGGTATTTCCCATGTATTTTTCGACGATTTTATCGTAGTCGCCACTCGCTTTGAGTTTGGCAAGACCGGCATTGAACATGGCAAGCAATTCAGGATTTGTCCCTTTTTTAACCGCAAAACCGTATTCCCCGATTTTCTCAGGTTCGATCGGTGTTGCAAATTTCTTGCCTTGTAAAATGGCATACTTGACGACAGGTTCATCATCCATGAAGGCATCAATAGAGCCAGTATTTAAGCTTTCGTACATGGTATCCGCAGCATCGAAAACCTTAACCTTGTAACCATATTTGTCCTTATTTTTATCAATAAAGGCTTGAGAAGCCGTCCCGTTTTTAACCCCGACTGTTTTCCTTTTTAAATCTTTGTAAGAGTTAATGTCAGTGGTTGTGCTTTTGACAGCAAGCGTTGCATTAGCTGTGAAATAAGGATCAGAGAAGTCGAAAACTTTTTTCCGCTCATCTGTGATTGACATGCCAGCAATCATGCCATCAGCATGCCCGGCTTGGGTTTGGTCAACGGCAGTTTGGAAACCAACGAAGTCCATGCTAACATTAAATTTCTGATTTTTTGCAATTGCCTGTATTAAATCAACGTCAATCCCAACATATTTTTTAGATGAATTTTGGAATTCAAATGGCGCAAAGAGTGAGTCGGAAGCGATTTTATACTCAGATTTGACAAGTTTAATATCAGTATCAGTAGATGTTGCGGTATACTTATCTAGGATAGCATCATAACCACCATTGGCTTTGAGTTCTTTCAAGGCTTTGTTAAAGCCTTTGATGAGTTCTGGATGTGTGCCTTTTTTGACCGCAAAGCCATAGTCGCCAACTTTTTCGCCGCCCATATTGATTTCAAAAGCTTGTCCCTGATTAATGGCGTATTTAATCACTGGCTCATCATCCATGATGGCATCAACAGCACCAACTTTTAAACTTTCATATAACTGAGCGCCCTCATCATAAGTTTTGATGGTATAGCCGTATTTAGCTTTGTTTTTCGATAGGAAATCTTGTGATGCTGTGCCATTTTTCACACCAACTGTCTTGCCTTTGAGTTGCTTGTAGGCAGTGATTTTATTGCCCTTTTTGGAAGCAATGACGACTGATGACGCATAGTAAGAATCAGAAAAATCAAAGACTTTTTTGCGTTCATCTGTGATGGACATTCCAGCAATCACACCATCTGCCTGTCCAGCGATGACTTGATCGAGTGCTGCTTGGAAACCCGGGAAGGATTGGTCAAGTTGCCAATCATTCATCTCAGAAATTTTTTGCATCAAATCAACATCAATTCCGACATATTTTTTATTTGCATCTTGAAACTCGAAGGGTGCATAGGTTGAGTCACTGGCTATTTTTACCACTTTTTCTTCAGCTTTGACGGCAGTAGCCGAAAACAAAGTGATGAAAACCGTGAATAATATCAATAAATTTTTTTTCATGTTTGGTTCCCTTTCGAAATATATTCCTTTTCATTCTATCATAAAAAAGCGTGAAAATAAAGAACGCTTTTCTGAGATGTGAGTTTTCCTGACATCTCAAAAAAACACCCTTTGATAAGCCCTGCGTATCCGCTGCAGCATTGGCAAAAAGGTAAGCAAAAAACACCTACACTAGTAGGTGCGGCCTATCATTTAAAAGATTAACAAGTCTTTGGAAGTTTGGGTGAAACTTTTAGCGCCAGTTTCTGTTACATAGAGACAGTCTTCGATGCGCACGCCAACTTGATTCGGGATATAGATACCAGGTTCAATTGAGAAACACATGCCTTTTTCAATGGTAATATCTTCGCTGCCACCGATAGAAGGAAATTCATGGACATCCATGCCGATACCGTGCCCAGTTCGGTGCGTGAAATACTCGCCATAACCGGCCTTAGTGATGACATCGCGCGCCACCTTATCAACCTCAAAAGCGGTCACGCCAGGTTTGACAAAATCAAAAGCAGCTTGCTGGGCTTCACGTGTAATCTCGTATATTTTGCGGTCAAAATCACTCGGCTGACCGATGGCAATCGTCCGACTGGCATCAGAAGCATAGCCATTAGACATGATACCGAGGTCAAAAAGTAAAAGTTTATTTTGCTGAATCTGAACTGTTTCAGACACACCGTGAGGATTAGCCGCGCGGGCACCAGTCAAGACCATGGTCTCAAAACTCATCTCGGAAATCCCCTGGCGTTTCATCTCAAACTCAATCTTAGCGATGACATCCATTTCAGTCAGCCCTTTTTCAGACGCCACAGACTGAAAACCGATGTCAAAACAGCTATCTGCATAATCCCCTGCGACAATCATTTTTTGGATTTCATCGTCAGATTTGATGAGTCGCATCCGATTGATTACTGGTGTCAGATTGGCAAAAGAGATGCCGTCAAAGACGGATTTCAAGCCGTCAGATTGACTGAGAATCAGATGATCATATTCGACTGCAATTGTTTTGAGGGTCAGACCTGATAAGTGAGCCTTGATTTTAGCCCAAGGATTTTCACTGTCTGCATAACCGATGACATCAAAATTAACATGAGTCTTAGCTTTTTCAATTTCAAGCTCAGGTGTGAAAAGCAGTGGCGAACGATCAGGAAAAATCATCAAGCCTAAAATTCGCTCATGAGGCTCTATCGTCAAACCTGTTAAATAATGAACAGTTGTTGGGTTGGTAATAAAAGTCATATCCCAATTTTCTTTGCCGAGATATGTGGCAATTTGTGTTAGTTTTGTCATACCTCTATTTTGCCACTTTGTCTCGTAAATTGCCATCCTTAAATGCTTTGAAAATTAAAATAAATGCAATAATTTTTGTTAAAAAAGTGCTCATGTCCTTACAATAGCACGACAAACGCATGAAATAAATAGTTCCCTAGTATCTCTATTTATGTTAAAGTAAAAGAAAAGCTATTAAGGGAGTTCATGATGTACGAAATCTACGCGTATTTAGAAAGCGTCACAGATCCGCG
>NZ_BAAGGP010000097.1:0-9012 GCF_054658615.1 Pseudolactococcus yaeyamensis | reverse complement strand
AAAGGTTTTGACTTTGTTTTTAACAGCTTCAAAATAATCTGCATGTAACTTTAATCTGTGTATCGCCATTTTTTCTCTTTTCTAAAATAAAAATACGAGCTTCGACACTCGCATTTCTCTAAAATTTATGGTCTAATATCAATTTTATAATCTTCTGTCTCTACCCGCCCAATGCCATATGTGCCATTTTCTGCATTTTCTAAAACCCACTCAGGTACATCTCCCCAGAGGACGATTACCCTTAGTTTCCCTACACGTTTTCTTTCGTATCTAGGTCTCATTTTAAATTCCTTTCAATTTTAAAATTTCATATTTTTTCTTTTGTAATTTATAGAATCAACAACTGTACCAATGCTAAAAAGCTCAATTTTAGTTAATCAGTTGTGATTTGTTTGTCTTGTTAGTTCAAAACTTCAAGGAGCTGTTTTGAAACTGTACCCAAGCCTTTGCTTAGATTAGTATGGCGCAATAACATTGAACCATATTTTTTCACTTCAATATCAATCGCACCACCCTTACCATGCGAAATTTGTTCGAGGTACACTTCCTGTTTCATGAGTGATTTAAGTTCAAGGAAACTTTCCTTTGCACCCTCGAAGTCTCCTTTGAGTGTTAATTCCGAAATATTTTCGGCAGTTGACTGAATTTTTTTCATTAGTGTGTCAAATTCTGTATTTTGTGTTTTAACCATATATTTCTCCATTTTCTGTTTTCGGCTTTTTAGCACTGGTACAGCTGTTGATTTTATATCACTTTTTAAAAACCATCATGCACCCAATCTACAATTTGATTGTAGTCTTGATAGTTTCCAATAAACTTTATTTCATGATTGATTTCTGAAAACATTTCCGAAAAATAGGAATCGCTAGTTTCCAAAGATTTTTTTACTTCATCAATAAATTTTGGTTCAGTTTCAAACATTTTTTTTAATTGATTGTTTACATAGTCGCTAAAATCTTTTCCAAAAATTAAATCTTTGTTATCCACAAAAAAGTAATAAACGTCATTATCAACGATTTCTTTTTCAACATAAGATAAAATGTTAGGTTCTGCTAATTCAACATTTTTATCTTCATCAATTAGATCCAAGAAAAATGTTGTTTGACTTTTCAATTTTTCCAACCACTCGACATATGGCTCAAAATCTGCTGAAAACATCAGGTCAAAATCTATGAATTGTGTTTTATAATACGAACCTTGTTCATAGGCTCTTTGTTGCTTTTGTTTTTCTTGCACAATTAAGGTATATTGTCTTTTCTTGGCAAGTTTTTCATAAAGCGTTGCCTGATATTCATAAAAAGAAAACACCTCATAACGAAGTGCTGGCTCAGGATAGATATGATAAATTTCTTGTACTTCTTGTCTTAAAATCTCATAGTAGCTATACTCAAAATTACTCCCATCGCATTCTTCCAGAAAATATCTAATGTCAGAAATCAAAGGTTTCAACTCATGGCGCTTAAAGATATAATTGACTTGCTTTTTATTCAGATGACATTTTCTTGATAAATCATCAATGATTTTTAACTGCTTGTCGTCATCTTCTTCTGCTTCAATCAAGAGCTGATAAAATAAATCTTCTCTCTTTTTTTCGACCTGTTGTTGATAAAGTAAATCACGCATGACAATTAAAGATTTTGTTTCTTGCTTCAACAATTTTGCATGGTAACTATTTTTACCTGCTTTTTCAAAACTCCTGACAAGATAAACATTTTCACTTATTTTGTGATTAAGGCTGTTTATTTCTACATCTTTTTCGGATATTTGAAATAAATAGCCATCTGAAACCTGATAAACAAAACTCACGAATTGGTTAAAGCGTAAAGTTTGCGCTTTATCACGTTTTAACATGCTCTAACCTCTCTTTCAAAAATTCTATCTCCAGTTCAATCTCACGTCTTTCATTTTTGTTGAGTGTGTTTCGAGTTTTTGCAAGTTCAAATTCACTCTCGATCAATTTAATGTCACGTTCAGAAACCTTTGCTTGTTCCTCAAACTGGTTGAGATAATCAGTCTTTTTGATTTTTGAAATCAATTTAATGGCGACATTTGACGGCGAAATGGTTTTTTCAGCCCATCTTAATTTTTTAGCAAGTGTAAATTCACGAGGTTTAGTGATGAATTTTTGTTTTGAAATATCTCCCAGTAATTCATACCATTCTTGACAAAGCTCATTGTTTCCCCTATCATCATAAACCGTGATATAGGAATTGATGATTTTGACAGCATAATCGACCAAACTTTCCCCCTCTCGGAAAATCTTTTCGATCGCTTGTTTTGCTTTTTCATCAGCTAAACGTACCTCATAGCGATTTTTAAACTGGTCTGTCTCATGAATTTCGTCAAGTCCTCTTTTAGTTTTTTGGACTTGCTCTAAATCTTTTTCATAAAAAACAAAATACACCTCGCCTTTGCGATTGCCAAATTCAAGTGATAAGCCTTGACTAACATAAAGCCCTTTAAAAAGCTCATATGCTTCATTAGGTACAAAACGCTTAAGTTTAGAAACTAAATCATTTTCGTAAACTTTAGTTAAAAGCGTTCTAAGATTAAAGTTACCTAATTTCCTGAAAAGCTCATCAAGCGCTAAATCTAAACGAGTGATATTCCAAAAGTTATCAGTTAGGTTATAACGTTCAGTTTGTTCGTCAATGTAGTCAAACACATCATCGAAAAATTGTTGCCAGTCCCTGTTTTGTGTTTCAAACGCATACTCAAGCTCCCGACAAGCTGAACCAGATAAATCAATCATACACCCCATTTTGATGTCGTTTGAATAGTAAACCTTGATACCACCGTAAGACATTTTGTTTTTGTAGGAATAGCCCCCTCTTGGTTCAATTGTGAAGTTTTTAGGATTGAGCTTTAAAATTCTCTCGACAATTTCAACGTAGTTGAGGGTTTGAAATCGAATACGTAAAAAATCAATCATGCCTGTTATTTGTAAGTCGTGATTGATTTTGTTAGTTCGTTGTGATTTTTCGTAGTGTCTGAACAATATATCGAAACGTGCCTGAGCTAGTTCTTTAGTACCCAGTTCACAAGCGCTGTAAAACTGTTTACTTACGTTGAGTAGATTTGCCATCTCTTTTTGCGTGAAATTTAACTCATCACGCATAAGCACTAGGTTTTCAGCGGTATTTTCAAAATTGGTTGACTTTTTCTGCAATTTTTTAACTCCTTAAAAGCCATATAGGATAAGGCTTGAATGCCGTTTGGTTGTCACTTTACACCCCCTATTAGAGGGAGGGGTGTTAAGGGTGCGGGCTGGCGCCCGCACCCTCGGCAGACACTCCGTCCTGCCCTAGCCCTGCGCTGTCGCTTTTCGGGCTACGGGACACGTCCTCAGGTGTCTTGCCGATGGTTTTAAGATATGTTCTAAATATCTCCTTAACGGGTTTACCACTCTCCTTAGCTACTTGGTAGACATAATCAAACATGGCAATTTCTTCATCATTATAGCCAATATGCCCTTTTTCATTTCGAGTAAAGGGATATTTCAACTTATTCAAAATGAGCTGATACGTTTTATAAGTCTTTTCGTCCATACCAACCTC
Source organism: Pseudolactococcus yaeyamensis (assembly GCF_054658615.1). Lineage (NCBI taxonomy): Bacteria > Bacillati > Bacillota > Bacilli > Lactobacillales > Streptococcaceae > Pseudolactococcus > Pseudolactococcus yaeyamensis. Next base: position 5,455 of record NZ_BAAGGP010000097.1, on the reverse strand, counting down.
AGAAATTAATTCCGACTTGCTATATAAAGAATTATCAAGCATTTTAAACTTCCTTTCTATATCTCTATTTTTTATTTCAGGGTCATTTTGAGTTTCAACTTGATCATCATTAACCCCATCAAAATCAGGTAATTCTATCCTAGGCATTTTTTCAAAGGCTTCATAAAAAGAGAATTTTCCATCCCAAATTGGCGCATAATATTCTCTAGCAAGCATATCCTTAAAAGCTATATAACCCCGACCTCGTACCTTACGACCTAAACTATCCACCTTTAAAGTTTTGAAATTTTTCTCCGCATTAATATCGCCAAAGGTCATCATATTACCACTTGAGTCAAGACTACCCTGACTAATACGTAACCCCATATTCTCACGAACATTAGGCGGAATATTAGAAGTTGTTGGTCTTTGCATAACAGGAATGAAAAACACTCCCGCTTGACGACCTTTAAGGACAATATTTGTCATAGCTGTATAAACAGGTTCTAACAATCTATAAGATAGCGATTCTGTGAAAGCATTCAACTCATCGCATACGATAAACATGGGTTCTAAGTCATACTCATACCAAGGGCGTAAATCATGATGCCCCATTTCCTTAGCTTTCTTATTGATGAAATCATAGCGCTTATCCATAATTTCGTTTGCTTCTATAAACATATTGGCAATATCTTCAAGTTCAAAATGAATTCTATCTTTGAAAACAGGTAAATCTGCCAAAGTCACAAAGTCAGCACGTTTAGGGTCGCCTATCTGCACTACACCTAATTTTGCCAAGGCAAGTAAAACTGCACGTAAAAAGACAGTTTTACCGCCACCAGTAACACCAACAATTAAGAGGTGGGGTGCTTCATTCCAATCCCACCAAAAATCTTTAGAAAGGCGAATGCCTTTTTCGTTCGTGGCTTCAACTTCCTCAACTTTAATTCTTCCCAAACTTGCATTTGAATTAAATTCATAAGTTACAAAATTTGTTGTATCTACCTTATCAGCAAAATCTGAAAAGTACATTACTTCTAAAAAGGGAGCAACTTTCGTAAATCTATCTTGAAATTTACGACCTGCCAACTCAAATGAAGCGTATAGTTTAAAATTATCTTGTTTCAAGTAGACTTTTGGATAGATGATTTTTTCTTTCTTATCACGTTTTTTTGTATAGTAATAACCGCCCTCATATATGAAACGGCTTGTTTTGAAAATATTTTCAAACTTTCTCGCCCAAAATGTAGAAAGCACAATCAAACGTTTAAGAAATATCACACATAACACCGATAGCAAAAGCAGGCAAACCAAAATAATGATTGACCGCTTATTTATTGCGAGTATTTTATGATAGTTGAGATAGATAAAAAAAGCAATCCCGCATAAAAATGGGAATGATAAAACAAAATATAGTATTTTCATGAAATGCCTTTGATAAGGGTAAATTCTTGTTCCTAAACTTTGTTTTATTCTAACCATTATTTACCTACTTTGTTTTCAGCTTCGTTTTTAGGTTTTGGTGGTGCTTGTGTTACCTGTGCCTTTTTGAAACCATCAGCTTTGACAGAGAAAGCAGGGACAAGACGGAAATCATTGCCATTTTTAATGCGTTGTTCAAACGGCATTGCTGAAACTTCGCCTAAAAATTCAATTTCATCGCCATACTCAACGCCTTGGACTTCGTAATCTGTTGGGATCACAACTTCGTAATCATCGCCGAGTTTTTCTGAGTAGAAAATAACGACTTGGCGAGCAAAAACATCATTAATTGGTTTGTTTTCATCATCAAATTTATTGGTTTTTTCAGTAGATAAAAATTCAATCTTACCAAACGTTGCTTTCCAATCAACTGGCATGCGTTTCGCTAAATCTTCAGTTCGAGAATTAATTCCTTTTAATGTCATTTTGTTGTTCCTCCTAATGTTAATTTTTCTGCGACAATTAATGTATGTTGTGATGAGCGACCATTTTCACGCACTGATCGGAAAGTCACAACTGGATTGATGAGCGAATCAAGTGATACCTTGATTTTTTTACTTGGTTTTTTCGAGTTCGCAAAACCAAACACAATAATTTTAAAGCCTTGAGGTTGTTCTTTTGAAGTTCCTGAAAAGACACGATATTCAACTGGAATGTATTGTGTTTTAGGGAATTCATCTACATGTTGATTAATGAAAATTTCATTACCAATCGTTTGTTTCAAATCGCTTACGATTTCTTCGGGGAATTTTGCCATATTTAAGCTCTTTTCTATTCCGAAAGCGGAAAAAAGATACAGATAACAAGCACATTCATTTAGTATGACGTTCATTGACCTTGGCAGGTTTATCTTATAATCAAAAAATCAAACAGGCTGATTTAGTATCGCCCTTACTAGAAGCATAGCTATTTTGATTATGACAACTTCGACAACATATTAAAAAACTGCCCTTAGACAGTTTTCATCATATTTTACCAATCTATCCGCAAACAGATTGTTTAAATCAGTTTTAGGACTTGGTTCAGGTCGCATTGGATCAATCACTTTTCATTAATATTAATAACAATTCTTGCATTGATAAATCGCTCTTTGTCCATTTTCATCAAAACCTCGTCAACATATTCTTTCAAATGGTTGATAACCCATTCTTCGTCCATATATTTCTTGGAATTATAATGCAAAGTATCAAACCCAAAAATATCATCATTCCTATAAGTCCAACCACCGTGAATACTACCTTGCGGAATATCCCAATAACTTATACCTTGAAATTCAGGAATTTTAAGATAGCCGTTACACGTACCATGTTCTAGCATTTCCTCATGGGCTAATGCAGGGCGTGTTGATAATTCGTAACCTCTATAAATACATCTCATCTATTTACTCTCCTTTACACAAACAAAATCAATTTTATTGTTTTTTAAATAGGTCAATATTATTGATTATAATATCAGCAATAAAGCTATACTCATCTTCTTCTATTGCTTCTGGTTTATATCCATATAATCGTTTGACCCTATTATCTATTTCTCTCCAACGCCTATCGTTCTCTTTTTGTTTGAAAACTAGCGCTAACGGCTTTTTCATTTCTTTGACTGTCATTTATTTCATCTTCTTTCTAGCACAACACCTCCTTGAGCATTGTTTAATATACTGTCCTAATGACAGCGATTATATGACTGACAGGACTTGAACCTGCACCAAAACTAAATTTTTGAACCAAAAACGCATTTTGCGTAATTATCTTAGTTTTGTCCTACCATTAGACGACAGCCACCCAAAAAACACGATAATCAATACCGTGTTTTCTACATTCAGCATATATAATTTTAAGAACAGTTTAACGACTTGTTCAGGTCACTAGCGAGAGTTTCACTTTCGCCAGAGGAAATCTCAACGTTTCCATTTTCTACTCCTTTACTGAAAATATTTGCAGTTTCATGACTTGCTTAGGTCAATAAATCAATTAAAAACATTTCCTTTCTGCACCAAATGCCTTAGTATCGCCAAAACACCTACGCAAGGCGAACTCCTGAGCAAAATTGATTTTGTTTGAGTGCATTTTAATTGCTTCAAAGCCTAACTCCTTGGCTTTTTCAAGTAAGGTTTTGTTTGGGATATTGATTTCTTTTGATAGTTCGTTAATTCTTTTTTTCATTTTGTATTCTCTCCTAAATTTTTTCAACAAAAAAACGATTAGATTTCTCTAATCGCTAAACTTATAATTTATTTTGCCAATCTTGTTTTTCGTGAAACAATCTCAAAATTCTTATTTCTTCATCAAATAATACATAGATGATTAAATGTTTAAAATAAACAAACTTTCTATATGGAAAACCAGAATCAGAATCGTATAACGATCCCGCTTCGTTGTTTATCTCTAAATAGTCCATTGCTTGCCTAGTCTCTTTTTTAAACTCAGCAATATATCTTTCACTATATTCATTTTGATTCATAAAAGAAATAATTTCTTGATAATCTTCATAGTACTCAGGCTCAACTCTAAATCGTCTCAATCAAATACCAACCCTCTCAAAAAAATCATTTTTTGACATAGATTCATCTTTGTTAGCCATACGATAAACCGTTTTTCCTAATTCATATTGAAAAGCTAATTTAGCTTTTGTATCTGCAAGCTCTGCCTGCAAATTATCATATTCACTCTTAGTCAAGATGACAACATCTTCATCATGCTCAATAAATTTTGGATTCATCATGTTCAGTACCTCCTGTTTATCTTATTATACTATCTTTGACATCTTTCAGCAACCAACAGGAGTTACACCTGTTTTACGACACTCTCGGTCACATAAAGATAAGAAATCACGCAAACTTCTTATCAGAAAAGCTCAATCCGCAAACTGAGTTATTATATATTTCAAAAAGCCATCAATCCACAAACTGATAGCTTTTCTTATTCATTTACTTCGTAAATATACGACACAAGAGGAAAAGTAAGAATTGTGGCTCATATCATCGCCTACTGCACTCTTGTGAAGTTTCGAGGGGAATTTTTAACATAAAGTTGTTTGTGATATAATTTGTAATTGAATACACACGCCTTTTAGTCAGCAATGAATCGCCTCACATCTTATGCCTTACTCCACCTCTTCGCCCAATGATAAAACATTGAACTTAACTATTGTGCTGTCACTGTGCAGTCCACCGTAGCTACTTGATTATACTGGGTTTTCCCAAGTCTCTTTTTCACACCCTATTGCACTAAATAGCAACATTTGATATAATAGAGTTACCACACTGCTATTATATCATTGTATGAATCAGATATTTTGTATTTGATTTTCAATGAACAAAGTTTTTTTCAATCTGTTTTGTTTCCCAAAGTCTTATTTTTGCGTTCAATCATGAACTTTTGACTTTTGGAAACTAGATTGTGATTCTTGGAACATCTGCTTGTTATTTCTACTAATCTAATCCTCAAACTAGATTTTGTAAAAGTAGCAGGCTTTTGTTTCAAAAACCTAAACAAACATTTGTTTGTTAAATACATTCTACAACTCTTTGTTTGTATTGTCAAGCGTTTTTTGAAAAAAAATTAAATTATTTTTCTGGAGGAAAAGAAAATGTTGCCTGAAAGACTGAAATCGTTGCGTTTAGAAGCTAAATTAACTCAAAAAGAAATTGCTGTAAAACTCAGAATTTCTCAACAAGGATACGCTGTTTGGGAAAACGGAAAACGAAATCCTAACCAACAAACCCTCAATACTCTTGCGGACTTTTTCAACGTCTCCACTGACTACCTTTTAGGTAAAACAGACATTAAAAATCAAAAGAAACTTGATGATGACTTAGAAAAATCACTTGATACATTCAGGTCATTTGACGGTAAACCTATGACTGATTCTGACCGTGAAACAATAAGAGAAGTTTTGAAAAGACGACAAAAAGAACGAGAGCAGAAAGCAAACAAATAATATGCTCAAAAAAATTACTAGAAAAATAACAGAACTAGGAATAGATATTGAGTATTGT
>NZ_BAAGGP010000096.1:0-9039 GCF_054658615.1 Pseudolactococcus yaeyamensis | reverse complement strand
TCATCTTCTGATATTTTTTCAGAAATTGATGCTTTAGAATCTTCGATTAAACAAGGTCTGGCACAAGTCAAAAGTTCTTGGAATGCGTCTAGTGGTACTTTTACGTTGCCAAAAGATTTGTCTTGGGCTAAAAGCATTAGTAATGTCAAGAATGCTAAAATAATAGCAGTTTATCAAGAACAGTATGGTTTTGATGATGAAACGATAGAATTATTACTTAAAACGCAAAAAGGTATTTCCTCAAAAAATGAGCATGAATATTTTGCTATGCTTGCAGGATTGTGTGATAATTATCGTGCGAAACGCTGGACAATAACAGCAGGAACTTTAGACCTAGAAAAAACAAAGGCATATTTCAAGAAATTAGGTTTGACAGATAAAGAGTTTGATAAACTTTATCAAGCAATTAATATACAACATAATCTAGTTTCAGATGATGATACACCTAACAATTTGAGAAGTCGTGATTTTGCTCATGAAATGGTTGCGTTAGCAATATTTACAAATTCAGATATAGTAGGCGATGTCACGTTGCCGTCAATAACACTAAAAGGACTGTTGAATGTTGTGATGTTTGGACAAATTGAGGCATTTTCAAGCTATAAAGGTGATATTGCCTCTACCAGATTCAGCATAGATGATATGCAAACTGATACAGATGTGAATAATATTTATAATAGATATTTGAAAAACAACACAAGTGTGTTATCTGAATACAATAAATATAATGAAGGATTATCAAATGGTCAAATTAATCGAGCAGAAGAATTTCTGAAAGGATTAGGAAATGGAGATTTGGCAAAAGGGAAAGAGGAGCTTGAAAAAATTGTCATGTCATATAATGGCGGTGATGAACAAATGGCTGGCAAACCAACAGTTTCTTATATCAAGCAAATTCTAGGAGAGGGGTTTAATCTTGATTATATAGACCGACTTCAAAAATATGACCAATATACAGATGAATATCAGAAACTTCTAAAAGAATATGAAAATCAGAAAAAAGAAGAGTTGAAAAAATACCTAGATTTCCTTGATAGGGAGCTAAAAAAATGAAGAGGAAATCATTTTATAATTTAGCGTTGATAGTGGTATGTCTTTTATTGACATCATGTTCTAACAAAAACACTTTGAAACTTCAAAAAGGAGATTACTTACCTGTACTGACTTCTAAGAATAATACTGTGGTTGAGGACTTGGAGAAAAAAGGTATCAAATCTAACTGGGATAAAGCAGGATTTAAAGGATATGAAAGAGGAGACAAAAAACTGCGTATATCAAAAAATGGTGTTGACTATTATTTTGATGTAAATGGTGCTACTGATATATACCTTGAATTACCTTTTAGATATGTTCATGGAACAGTTAATGGTGACATTGTGGAAGATTTTGAAAGAGTTGGTAACTTTAAAATAAGAGCTGGAAGAATGGAAGAACTTCATATTGGGATTGAAAGTATTTATACTACTGGAGAAGTTGAAGAAATTTCGATAACTGTTCATGGTGGAATGGACAATCCTGCTTATGTTTATAAAATGGCTAATCTTGATAAACCACTCCGCACAATACCAGCACTTGGAGAGACAAAGGTGGGTGTTGCAGAAATCAAATCATATCTACCCAATTATGAGGTAAAAAAGATAATTAAGCAGTGTGAAGAATTTCAAGCTGATATCAAAAATATGACATTGGAAAAATAATATTTTTGATGAACTAAGGAGTTGAAAAAAATGAAGAAGTTCTTTAAGAGTTCATGGAAAATATATACTATATTAGCTTGTATATTTACAACTCTTGTCATTGTGATTTGGCTTGTGATGTCATATTTGTCGCAATATCGTTATTCTTATGGTGTTTCTGGTGGGGATTTAAAAAATTTAGAAAATAATCATGAATTAGTTATAAAGGATTTGTCTCAAGACAATATAAATGCTAGTTATTTTTATGACGAAGATACATCATATGATTTGCTGAAAATTGAAGAAAAAAATGTGGAATATTTTTTCAATCATAACGGAATTGCTCAAATTCATATAAAAGGTAAAACAGGAAATATTGAAATAGAAAAAATGTCAGATAGTGGTAAAATTGAAAAAGTGATGTTGACTGCTTTTAGTGGAATAGATACTGCAAAAGCAAGTTACAATATCAATCAAATTTCTAAAGCAAGAGCCTATTTCTGGGGAGATTTAGCACCAAAAGAATTAGATAAAATGATGAAAGGCTACGTAGGTACAAATGATGAAATAAGAATAGTCGTACTTCAAGCTGAACAATATCAAAAAGATATAAAAAATATCTTACAGAGTGTTGAAGAATAAAAAAGCTTATCATGGAGAATGAATAACATATTTATCACATATCAAACTTGGCAGAAGTGATATTTGGTAATTATTGATGATTATATACTTTTCCAGATATGCCGTAATAGTGACGTTTTGAGCAGTTATGAAAAATGATAATCAATACAGTATCTTCAAAGAAGTTAAATAATTCAATAAGCTAAACTCCTTAGAAACATCAATTTCTAAGGAGTTTTTTTGACTATTCCATGAGATACCGATAGCTTTTATCGTTTTCCCACCCTCGTTAGATGTCCTCAATCATCATCTCATCTGCTATAATAAAGCTATCCAATAAAGTAGTAGGAGGCGACATGAAAAACGTTAATTTAAAATTTCACCATATCGGCAAGCCAATACCATTGTCAGAAATCATCAATCAGCCTGAAACGCGGTATGCAGCGCTGTTTGATATGTATACACTAGATATTCAAAATGACTTTGGTCTGCCTATTCAGCTCCATGCTTTTGGCGAGGCGTCTACGTTGGATGAGAAAATCAGGACGCAGGCGCACGTGGCCTTTACCTGTTCTGATATTGAGCAGGCGATTGCAGATGAAGTGGTCATCATGCCTTTATACGAACCGTTTGCTGGCTATCGCTGTGCTATGATTTGGGTCAATCAACAGTCGATTGAACTGATTGAAACGACACTTTCGGAAAAGCAGATTTGGGGAGATGGGCTGTTTAAGGATAGGCTGTTATACCCAGAAAATAAGGTGGGAAGCTGACCAGTTTGGGTCGGCTTTTTGCTATCCATTAGTAATTGAGCTACAATAGAAGTAACTAAGTAAAATCAGAAAGGGATAGGGCGATTTTGTGAGACAGTTATTGCGCCATGCCAAGGCATACCGAAAACAGATTATTTTAGGTCCTTTTTTCAAACTTTTAGAGACCGTGTTTGAACTCGTACTGCCTTTATTCATGGCGCGCCTGATTGACCAAGGCGTGAGAGCAGGACATCAAACGACCGTTTGGCAAATGACAGCTTGGATGGTGGCCATGTCAGTCATTGGCATGATTTGTGCGGTGATTTGTCAGTACTATGCTTCAATTGCGTCGCAAGGCTTTGGGACTGAGCTCCGCACGCAGCTCATGAAGAAAATCAACCAACTGTCTCACCAAGATTTAAATCAATTTGGAACAGATACACTCATCACCCGCTTAACCAGTGACATCAACCAACTCCAGCTCGCCTTAGCCATGCTAATTCGGTTGGTTGTCCGTGCGCCATTTTTGAGCGTTGGCTCTATTATCATGGCCTTTTATATCAATTGGCAAACAGGCCTGCTTTATTTAATTTTGCTACCGATTTTTTGTGTGATATTGTTTTTCATTGTGCGTTACAGCGTGCCGCTTTATCAACGTGTCCAAGAAAAATTGGATCAACTCAATGGACTGGTCAATCAAAATCTCAGCGGTGTGCGTGTTATTCGTGCTTTTGCTCGTCGTAAAGAAGATGTCAAGCGTTTTGATGATGCAACCGATGATTTGGCAACTATCTACCAGCGTGTGACCAATCTGTCAGCCTTGCTGTCGCCCGCAACGACTCTCGTTATGAACCTCGGCATTGTCGCTCTGATTTATATTGGTGGTTTTAAGGTCAATACCGGTCGCCTAGCACCCGGTGAAGTTCTCGCCCTCATCAACTACATGAGCCAAATGCTCCTTGCCTTGATTGTCGTCTCAAATTTGGTCGTCATCTTTACGCGTGCCGCAGCTTCAGCAACCCGCGTCAACCAAGTCTTTGAAGCAATGCCCGCTTTAACTCAGCCAGAAAAAGCGCAAACCGCAGCCAGCCAGCCAGATTTCATTCGCTTTGAAAACGTCGACTTTCGCTACGAGGTAAAAGGTGGTTTAGCCTTAGAAGATATCAGCTTTAGCCTTAAACCGGGCGAATTTCTCGGTATTACCGGCCCAACAGGGAGTGGCAAGTCCACATTGACCCAGCTTATCCCACGTTTTTACGATGTTGCAGCAGGGCGAATCACGGTCAATGGTCTAGATGTTCGATCGTGGGATTTGGCGGCACTTCGCCACCAAACAGCTTTCGTTCCACAGACCGCAGTGCTCTTTCATGGCACGATTCGTGAAAATCTACAGTGGGGGAAAGCAGATGCGACAGACGAAGACTGTTTCCAAGCCTTGGAAACGACCCAGTGTCGTGAATTTGTCGAGAAATTACCAGAAGGACTAGACACCATGGTCATGGAAAATGGTAAAAACTTTTCAGGTGGTCAACGCCAACGCTTAACGATTGCACGTGCCTTAATTCGTAAGCCTAATCTCTTAATTTTGGACGATTCACTTTCTGCCCTAGACTATCAAACCGATTTAGACTTGCGACAAGCACTCGCACGAGATTTAGATAGTGCTATGATTATTATTTCTCAACGCGTTCGCTCTATTCAGCAAGCTAAAGAAATCTTAGTCTTAGATAGCGGTCATTTAGTTGGCAAAGGTAGCCATGAATCGCTACTTGCAAGCTCGCCTGAATACCAAGCTATTGTTGCATCGCAGGAGGAAGAACATGACTAAAACAAAATCAAAAGCCTCGTGGCGGTTCTTTTTACCCTATCTACTTACTTTTAGATTAGAGCTTATCTTATCGATTATTTTTGGATTAGCTAGTGGTATTACAGTCGTTTTGACAACATATTACATTGGTTTAAGTGTCGACCAAATGGTTAATCAAGGTCAGGTTAACTTCTCAACACTTCGTCATATTTTAACGCTACTTGTGGGTGTCTTACTTGTGACGGTCATCAGCCAATGGCTCATTCAACGCTTGAGTAATCGCCTGTCTTATCGTTCAGTCGCTGTCCTGCGTAAGGACACTTACGAACACCTCAATCAGCTGCCACTACGCTATTATGATCAAACAGCTCATGGTAATATCGTCAGTCGTTTCACGAATGACATGGATAATATTTCAGTTGCTTGCGCTGCTGTTTTTAATCAACTTTTCTCTGGCATTACCGTTGTCGTTGTGGCATTAATTTTTATGCTCTATCTCAGTCCGATTTTGACCTTGGTCGTTTTGATTGCAACACCGATTATTTTTTTAGTGTCTTGGCTAGTTGCACGTGCCTCACAGCAGGATTTCGTTAGTCAACAACGGATTGTTGGCGATATCTCAGCCTATATCACAGAAATGATTGGCAATCAAAAAACAGTCAAGGCTTTTCAACGCGAAACAGTCAATCAAGCACAATTTGAGGATTTGAACCAAGAACTTTATGTCAGAGGTCAAAAAGCACAATTTTCTTCTGCTTTGACTAATCCCCTGTCACGCTTTGTGGATCATTTGGCTTATCTATCAGTGGGCTGCGTTGGTGGTCTCATGGCACTTAATGGGTCTGCAACAGTGACGATTGGTGTGATTTCTAGCTTTACCATTTATGCCAGTCAGTTTTCTAAGCCATTTATCGAGATTTCAGGGATTACGACACAGATTCAGATAGCCTTTGCAGGTTTGAAACGGACACAGGAGCTGATGGCTCAGCCGATTGAAACACCAGTTGCACCAGATGCACAGATTTTAGAACACGCTAAAGGTGACATTGACTTTCAAAATATTAGCTTTGGCTATAATCCAGATCAAGCCTTGATTACCGATTTTTCACTCAAGATCGCCTCTGGTGAAATGATTGCCATTGTCGGGAAAACGGGTGCGGGTAAATCAACCTTAATCAATCTTTTGATGCGTTTTTATGATGTCGATAAGGGAGCGATTTTGATAGATGGGACTGATATTCGTCATCTAACACGCGATAGTTTGCGCAAAAGTTTTGGTATGGTGCTGCAAGAAACGTGGCTCTTTGGTAGCTCACTACGTGCCAACCTATGCTATGGTCGTGAAAATGCGACAGATGATGAGATTTACGCAGCCTTGAAAGAAGCGCATATGTATGACTTTGTCATGTGTCTGCCAAATAGGTTAGAAACGCAAGTCGGTGCTCACGCCCTCAAAATTTCTGAAGGTCAACGTCAGCTTTTAACCATTGCACGGACGATGATTAGCGATCCTGATATGCTGATTTTGGATGAAGCGACAAGTTCCGTGGATACCTTAACAGAGCAAAAAATTTCACAGGCTTTCTTAAAGATGATGACGGGTCGCACAAGCTTCATTATTGCCCATCGCTTGTCAACGATAAAAAACGCCGACAAGATTTTAGTTCTCAATCACGGACAGATTGTTGAAATTGGCAGTCATGATGCCTTGATGGCACAAGAGGGCTATTATTATCAGTTACAGCAAGCCCAGTTCGCCAAATAAAGTTGATACCGAAATAAGTCTGAGATTTTTCTCGACTTTTTTCGTATAATAGAGTATAGGACACCGCTAAAAACTGCTTTTGATGACTTTTGATCTAAATTTTTCTGCTAGGCATTGCGATAAGGCTTGTGGCTGCGATTACTCGCCACAGAAAGCCCATTTGCTACTGCAAGGTGCGGAGCAATAACGACGTGATAGGAAAATTTAGCCAAAAGTGGCAAATCTGAGTTTTTAGCGGTGTCCTATGAACATTAAAATATTGGAGAAATCATGAAAACACGTGGATTTGAAATTATTACAGCTTATGAGAACGCAGGCATCGATCTGCCTACCAGAAGTACCGCACACGCAGCAGGCTATGATTTTATCGCAGCAGAAACCGTCAGCCTGAACCCCGACGACATCAAACTCATTCCGACAGGTATCAAGGCTTATATGCAGGCGGGAGAAGTGCTTTACCTCTATGACCGCTCATCAAATCCGCGCAAAAAAGGTCTGGTCTTGGTTAACAGTGTCGGCGTCATCGACGGCGATTACTATGGCAATCCTGACAACGAAGGCCATATTTTCGCCCAAATGAAAAATATTACCGATCAAGTCGTCGAAGTCGCCAAAGGCGAACGCATCGTCCAAGGCGTTTTTGCACCATTTCTATTAGCAGATGCAGATAGTGCTGACGGCACACGCATCGGTGGTTTTGGTAGCACAGGGGCATAAAATGGCGAAAGCAAAATCAAAATTCGTCTGCCAATCCTGTGGGTATCAGTCACCCAAATATCTGGGTCGCTGTCCAAATTGTGGCGCATGGAATTCTTTTGTCGAAGAAGTTGAAGCGAAAGAGGTTAAAAATGCGCGCGTGACCCTGACTGGGGAGAAAACGCGACCTGTTAAACTAGGTGAAGTCGAAAGTCTAGACACGCCTCGTGTTTTGACAGACATGGACGAGTTTAACCGTGTACTCGGTGGTGGTGTTGTACCGGGTAGCCTGATTCTCATCGGTGGCGACCCCGGGATTGGGAAATCAACCATTCTTTTACAAGTTTCAGTGCAGTTGGCGAATATTGGGCGTGTCCTTTACGTTTCAGGTGAGGAATCAGCCCAACAAATCAAAATACGAGCAGAACGTTTGGGTGATTTGGATTCTGATTTTTACCTTTATGCAGAAAATAATATGCAAAATGTTCGCGCCGAAATTGAAAAATTACAGCCAGATTTTCTAGTGATTGACTCTATCCAAACTGTGATGAGCCCTGAAATCACAGGTGTGCAAGGATCGGTGAGTCAAGTACGAGAAGTGACTGCAGAGTTACTCCAAATCGCCAAAACCAATAATATTGCCACCTTTATCGTCGGTCATGTGACCAAGGAAGGTAGCCTTGCTGGCCCTAGAATGCTAGAGCATATGGTGGATACGGTGCTTTATTTTGAAGGGGAGCGTCAGCATACTTTTCGGATTTTGCGGGCAGTGAAAAACCGATTTGGCTCAACCAATGAAATCGGGATTTTTGAGATGCAATCCCAAGGCTTGGTTGAAGTGACTAATCCCAGTGAAATTTTTTTGGAAGAACGCTTAGAAGGGGCGACAGGATCAGCTATTGTCGTCTCGATGGAAGGCACCAGACCGATTTTGGTTGAGATTCAAGCGCTTGTCACACCAACGATTTTTGGTAATGCTAGACGGACAACCTCAGGACTTGATTTTAATCGTGCCAGTCTGATTATGGCAGTGCTTGAGAAACGTGCCAATCTCTTGCTCCAAAATCAAGATGCCTATCTCAAATCAGCAGGTGGTGTGAAACTTGATGAGCCAGCAATTGATTTGGCTATCGCGGTTGCTATTGCCTCAAGTTATAAGGAAAAACCGACAGCGCCAGATGTCGCTTTTATCGGAGAAATCGGCTTGACAGGCGAAATTCGTCGGGTCAATCGCATCGAGAGTCGAATCAATGAAGCGGCTAAACTGGGCTTCAAAAAACTTTATGCCCCTAAAAATTCCTTGGTTGGTTTAGAAATCCCACCAGCTATTGAAGTTATTGGCGTTACGACTTTGGTCGAGGTTTTGCAGAAGGTTTTTACTTGAACAAGGCATTTTTTAGGTAAGTATGATAGAATAAAAATGTGTTGCTAAAATGGAAACACATTTTTATTTGTTTCGGATGGTAGCGCAACCAATCTATCATACGTCTACACATGAGTTTCGGCTTCTTGAGACTAGGAAAAAAGATAAAAGTCCGCAGACACTATCGTGTCTTGATGTCTTTTCCTATTTTTCATAGTCTCAAAGCAGTCGTCTCAACATCTTAACTAAGTCTAGTGGTAATAAGTCAAGTAAGACTTGTAAATTTATTTTACAAGATTTATGAAACTAAGGTACACTAAATAAGCCTACGAAAAATTCATTTTTTCGCAAGTGCTATC
>NZ_BAAGGP010000095.1:0-9224 GCF_054658615.1 Pseudolactococcus yaeyamensis | reverse complement strand
TGTTAGAACAACCTGACATAAGTCTGTTGTCTCTGAAAATAGCTGATTACAAATCGTTTGCGCATGAGTCATGGCAAAAATACCACTTGAATAACTAGCCTGAAATTGTTCATTCTTTTTGTGATGAATGTCAATACCAACTAATTCTTTAACTGCGGATTCAGCTAAATCAACACTACTGGATATTTGGGGCATTTTGTCTCCTATTTTCTAAATTTAATTTCAATGACTTTCTTTCATTATATATAATTTATGACGTTTTATCAAAATATTACGAATATTTTTATCAAAAATGAAATCATATTCATTTTTGATAAAAATAGAAGCTATTCCAAATCAAGAAATGTGCAATTTAAATGTTAGAAAATAGACAAGATGAATATTTCAGATATCCAATCGTATCAAATAATAATTTTCATCTATCATAAAAATGAAAAACAAAAAAAGTGGCTGTTGAGTGCAAACATTTTGCAACCAACAGCCACTTTTTTAAACAGTTTTTCTACTTTTCTAAATCCCTTTATATCAACGTTCCGTCACGATACAGTCATTAGAAGTAATTCCCACCCTCATTCACTTGATAACTCAAGTCTCAAAAGTCTGATAAAGGAGACTAATCTATGATTGGTTGCTCTCATGCCTTGTTCATCTCAACTATCTAAGCATTCGGCGAACAAGGCACGAGATAGAAACAAGGTGATCATCAATAACGAAGGGATTGCAAGGCTTCCACCATCTCTTGCTCGCTAATTAATATTCGTTACTGACCTATGCTTGTTTTTAAATTTCAGAATTTGTTATTTCTTTTTCGGGTTCAATCCGTTCAGGCGACTCAGGTACTACTGGTATTTCTTCATGATGGTCAAGAACTTCTGATACTTGGTTGACCGTGTGACTGATTTGTACGGTATTCCCTCCATGACTCTCAACAATTTCTTTTAACTTTTCTTCCCCATCGCCAATATAGGTCTCAGTTGGTTTAAGAACTTCTTCCCATTCATGAGATTTGATACCTTCAAGTTGTGATTCAATCATTAATGTCATCCGTTGATGATAAATACGCATCTTACGTTTCAATTCATCGGTTTCTTTAACTAAACGACGAGCATCATCTGATGCAGAATTGAGAATACCACCGGCTTCTTTTTTAGCAGATTCCAAAATATACTGTGCTTTTTGACCCGCCTCAGTTGTGACACCATTGGCTTCGTTGATGGCGTTTTCTTTTAAGTTATCCGCAGCACTTTGTGCAACAACGATTGACTTATTCAAGGATTCTTTCATACCTTCAAAGTATTCAACACGTTCGCGTAAACTTTTCAATTCACGTTCTTGATCTTTCATCTTTTCAGCAAATGTGTCATAATCTCGAATAATTAAATCAAGAAAATCATCAACGTCAGCTTTATTGTAGCCACGCATCTTAGTTGGAAACGTTTTATTTTGAACATCTAAACTATTTAAAGTCATAGGTGCTACCTCCTATTATCTATCTTTCATTTTGGTTCTCTTTAGTTTACGACTGATTAATCAAATTATATCTAAAGAGAATTGGGCAATAACATCATTAAAAATCAATTCATTTTTTTGGTTGAGATAATTTGAACTTCTACTCTGACCTTATCTTTTTTTGTTAGCCCGAGTGTTTGACCAATTTTCAATCGCCCAAGACCTCGAACACTGACCAAGTCACTTGCAACCAACTCAAAATCATTTCGCAAAACTTCTGTATAATTGACTTTTACTTTACTTGATTGTATCAAATTTTGTGCTAAATTGCGAGACATATTGAAAACACTTGCGATTGCCTTATCCAAGCGTAGACTTGATAGGGTAACGATTTTCGTGATTGCTTGTTCAGCAGCAGGCACGAATTGCATCACATCAATTTCTCGGATTTTGACACCACTACGGCCAATTTTATGGACGGTATCCATTATCAACGGCACTAATTTGGCAGTCACAAAGACTTGAGCAAATGTATCATGGACAAGGATATCGCCTATTTTCGAACGAGACAGTCCTGTTTCACCTAACAAAGTCCCAAGAATTTGTGAATGTTTCAATGTCACAAATTTACTGGCAAATTCAATCTGTAGACAAGCCAACTCAAAATCAGCAATTTCCAGTTGATAATAAGCAGGTGCTAAAATCACCTTCACATATTCCGTCTCAGCGATAGCTGAGCTAGTAAACATCTGAATGTCTGACGCCTGTTGCCCTCGCACCAAGGTCGTCAAAATAAAGACTTGTCTCGGATTTAAAAAATCTGTAACAATTAAGCTATAGCTGTCACTAACGCTCGTCAACCAGTCAGAGGCTTTGTCAATAAAAGTGCGTTCACTTGGTCGGAAGTGCTGATAAATCGCTTGTGTCATCCGAAAACCATCAGTAATAAACGTTGTATACAGTTCAGAGCAATAATGGCTACAAAAATCGTAAAGTCAAGACCTGCAAACTGAAGGGGTAAACGGTCAAAAATCGACAAAAATGGTCGTGACAACTGTCCGATGAGTCTGCCGACTTGACTATTGCGTAAATCAGGCGCCCAACTCAGCAAGGCATAGATAATCAAGACCCATTCATAAATCGTGATTAGGCGGTACAAAAAGTATATCATCATTGGTATGTGTCCAAACCTTCAAAATTGCGACCTGCAAGAATACTTAATTCTTTTTCTGCATCAACTGTCATGCCACTTGGTGTAAGCAAGAAAATTTGCCCACCGACATTTTGGATGTCGCCATCAAGTGTGAAAACAACGCCCGTTAAAAAGTCAATCGACCGTCGTGCTTGTTGGTCACCCATATTTTTAAAGTTGACCAAAACACTTTCGCCATTCCGAATCACACGAGCTGATTCCATGATGTTATCATAACCCGCTGGCTCTTTGATGGCAATCGTTGGCACGATACCAGCAGAAACAGCGAGTTGTTGCGAGACATGACGTGTTGTATTTGTCGCATTGTCAGCTTGACGACTTTGCTTGCGTTCTGATTTTATTTCCGCTTTAGGTGAGGGGGGGGGCACAACTTGCGGGCGAGTTGCTTGCGCTTGCGGTTGTGCTGGTGCTTGATTAGACACCGTTTGAGGGCGCACAACGGAAGCCGACTCTTCCTCTTCTCCTAAATTAAAATAATTTTTTGCTTTTTCTATGATATCTTTTAAAGCCATTAATTTCTACCTACTTATTTTAGTCATCTCTAACATTTAGAGGCGTCCTTATTTGAAGAACTTGCTACCAATCCTAACAAAAGTTGCACCATGCAAAATCGCTTGTTGATAATCTTGACTCATCCCCATTGATAATTCTGTGCATGGGACATGTGGCAAGCCCTGACTGGCAATTTCTACTTGTAAGTTTTTTGCCTTATCAAAAATGTCAGCCAACTCTGTCTCACTCGCATCAATCGGTGCCATTGTCATTAAGCCAATAATTTCAACTTTTGATAAGTTAGAAAATTCTGGCAAAACATCACCTAATTCATCTGGAGAAAAGCCATGTTTACTTGCTTCTCCTGAAACATTTACCTGTAGAAAACACTTGATGACATGATCCGCACGTTTATCAATCTCATGCGCTAATTTAATAGAGTCCAACGCATGGAAATAATCTACTCGGTTAATGACATCTTTGACCTTGCGGCGCTGTAACGTACCGATCAGATGCCAAGTAATTGGTAAATCAAACAGTTTTTCTTGTTTATCCAGAAAAAGTTCTGTCCGATTTTCAGCGATATGTGTGATGCCAGCTTCAACCAATTCTCTAGCCTTGTTAGCATCAACATATTTAGTCACACCAATCACGGTTGTCTTGCGTCCTACTTTTGTGTCAGTGGCAGCAACATGTGCCAAGACGGCTACAACATTTTCAGAAATTGTCATCACTTAACGTTTCAAAAATGGTGGGATGTCAAGGTCTTCATCGTTGGATGAAGTTGTTGCACCACCAAAGCTACTCACACCAGTTGTATTTGTTGGTTCTGACGGTGTTTGACGAACAGTATTTTCTTTCCGAATATCCCAGTTACCAAACGCTGATTCAGGTGCTGAGCTTTCAGGTGATGTTTTTTGACGTGTTGCAAAATGATTATTTGACAAATCAAGATTTGATGACCCTAATACACGACGACGAGGTTGTTCAGAAATTGGTGTTGTTTGTGTTTGACGCATTGTCGCTTGTTGCAAGTCATCTTCTGAAACACCTGTCGCAACAACCGTGACACGAATTTCATCTTTAAGCGATTCATCAATAGATGTCCCCAAAAGAATGTTGACATCATTACCAGCCGCTTGAATGACCAATTCTGATGCATCTTGTGCTTCTGTCAAACTCATATCCATACCACCTGTCACATTCAGAAGAACATTTTCAGCGCCTTCAATGGTAGTTTCAAGCAATGGCGAGTAGATAGCTTTGCGGGTTGCTTCGATAACACGGTCTTCACCTGAGGCAGTACCGATACCCATTAGTGCATCACCTTTGTTTGCCATGACTGTTTTTACATCTGCAAAGTCAAGGTTGATCATGCCTGGATTTGTAATCAAGTCCGTCACACCTTGAACGCCTTGGCGTAAAACATTGTCAGCTTCTTGCAAGGCTTCTTTCAAAGGAGTTTTCTTGTCAACAATTTCAAGCAAGTTATTGTTTGAAATAATCAACAAGGTGTCAACAGAAGCTTTGAGTAATTCAATGCCTTCTGATGCAAAGTAGCCACGTTTTGAGCCTTCAAAACCAAATGGACGTGTGACCACACCTACCGTTAAAGCACCCAGATCGCGAGAAATTTGTGCAATTACTGGTGCTGCTCCGGTACCTGTGCCACCACCCATACCAGCAGTGATGAAGACCATATCTGCACCTTCAAGTGCTTGTTGAATCGTTTCAGCTGATTCTTCTGCTGCTTTTTGACCAACTTCTGGCTTTGAACCTGCACCCAAACCACGTGTCAATTTTGGTCCAAGTTGAATCACTGTATTTGCTTTTGAAGCACGGAGTGCTTGAACATCTGTGTTTGCTGCGATGAATTCAACGCCTGAAACACCTTCCTCAACCATTCGGTTAATCGCGTTGCCACCAGCACCACCGACACCAATAACTTTTATAATTGCGCCTTGCGTGAGCGCTTCATCAAATGAAAATTCCATTGTTTTATATCTCCAAATTCATTTTTTACCGTAACGAGTCATAAAATTTAAGTCTTATTTGTCTTCTAAACTTTTTTCTGACAGTCTTTGATTATTAGTCTATCCAGTAAAGTACTA
Organism: Pseudolactococcus yaeyamensis; assembly: GCF_054658615.1. Lineage (NCBI taxonomy): Bacteria > Bacillati > Bacillota > Bacilli > Lactobacillales > Streptococcaceae > Pseudolactococcus > Pseudolactococcus yaeyamensis. Next base: position 3,959 of record NZ_BAAGGP010000095.1, on the reverse strand, counting down.
AGATGCCTACGTTATACTACTTAATCAAACATACTACCGAACATATTGCGAACCTTATCTACAAGACCTTCTCTAGGCTCAGTGTCTTGCGTAGGGACACCTGACTGCGCTTGTGGCGTAGGTGCCACATAGCCCACTTCATCAGTTGCTTGTGCATAAACATTATCCGTAAAACTTGCAACGGCTGACTCATGATACGTCTCAACAATCGGTTCTGCAAAAACTGTATTTCCTGCTGCTGCTTCTGTTACCAAAATTTCAATATCAGAACGGCTACCGACATAATCCACAATTGAAATCACTTGCGCAAAGGTTGGATTACGAAGTCCCATTTCATTTGGTACATATAGGCGGACATTGGCTCCGATAATTTTCGTTGCCAATTCTGTCACGCCTGGCATCGCTGCCGCACCACCTAATAAGACAATTCCACCAGGCAATTCAAGACCACGAGACCGTTCCAAATCTTGACGGACACGCGAGAAAATTTGCGTCAAGCGTGCTTCAATGACTTGAGATAAATAAAACTCTGTAATTTCAACTGGTTCTGCATGCCCAACGACATCCACTGGGAATCTTTCTTCCTTACTAGCGCGTTCTGTAGAAGCTTCACCATAATTGAGTTTCAAACTATTTGCTTGGTCAAGTGATGTATTTAAAACTGTTGAAATATCTTTCGTGATATAGTCGCCACCCTCAGGAATGATGTGGGCAAACTGTAATTCTTGGTCTCGAATTGCGATAACGGTTGTTTGGCCTGCACCTAAATCAATGACAACAGTACCAAATTCACGTTCTCCTTCATTTAACACATGGTGTGCTAAAACAAGTGGCGCAATCACAATGTTATCAACTTGAAGTCCTGCACGCTCAACCGCACGACGAATGTTATGTACCAATGTTTTAGGTCCGGTGTAGACTAGACCTTTCATTTCAAGACGGACACCAAACATCCCACGCGGATCCGAGATACCAGAAAAACCGTCAACTGTGAACTCTTTGGGTTCAACAGCGATGATTTCACGTTCAGGCATCATACCACGCATCAGCGCACTAGCAACGACTTGACTAATATCACTTTCAACGACTTCTTTTGATTCGCTATTAATGGTCACCATACCTTGACAGGCATCAACTTCAAGACGATTAGCTGGGACTGCGACATTTAACCCTTTAATTTGGATACCTGCACGCTCTTCTGCTGCATTTACTGCTTTGCGAATCGCTTGTGCGACTTTTTCAATATCAACAATGGTACCATTTTTTAAGCCGTCAGATTTTGCATTTCCGACGCCGATTATATTCATTTCACCAGAGACGTACTCGGCTACCAACACTTTGATTGTGCTAGTTCCGATATCCAACCCTGTATAAAGTCCACTTTTGGCCATTAAAGTGACTCCTTCCATTATCCATTCATCATTTTTTAAAATTTAATTATGTAAAAAGTTGTCTAATATCCGATTATCGACATAAACACTCTTTTTTATTTTAACACAAAATCACAGCAAAACAAGATATTTGCTGTGATTTTCCTCAATTAACTGTATTCTTTTCAGAGACGTTGGGATTTACCGATTGAAAATATGGCAATCGTGCCTGTCCCCGTATGCGTTGCAATCGTTGGTCCTATCGGTGTTAAGGTCACTTCTGTAATCAAATTTGAACGCAACAAATCCGCTTTGACTTCTTCAGCAACATCGGGTTCACCAGAATAGCCAATCATGACATGTGGGTAAGCGGGGTCAAAATCAGTTAGGATATTTGCCACCAATGTTTTCAATGCTCTTTTCTTACCTCGAATTTTGCCAACCTGCCGTAAGCGACCTGCTGGGTCAACATCAATAATCGGTTTGATATTAACTAAAGTACCAACAGTTGCTGCTGTTTTAGAAATTCTGCCTCCTCGTGCCAAGTGATATAAATCATCCGCCATGACCCAGCTTCGCAAGCGAGGAATCAGTTCTTGCAAAACTGTCACCACTTCTTCTAAGGTCGCACCTGCATCTCGCAGTTTAACTGCTTCTTTGACTAAATAACCTTCGCCTGATGCCGCAGCTAAGGTATCAATCGTCGTAATCTGTGCTGAAGGGAAGTCATCTAAAACGAGTTGCTTCGCCATTTCAGCACTTTGATAGGTGCCTGATAAACCTGATGAAAAACCCAGATAAAGGATAGCTTTGCCTGATTTGATGACTGTTCTAAAAAGCTCTGAAAATTGGCCGACATTAATCTGTGAGGTAACAGGCTTGGCACCTGTCGCCATCTTGGCTAGTAAAACGTCACTCGTCAAACGATCAAGTCCAACAGTCGGGTAAGTCGTCTCCTCAAGCGTCACAGTCAAACCCAGCATGGCAATATCATGCGCTACAAGATAAGCATCCGATAAGTCTGATGTCGAATCGGTGATGATTTGATAAGTCATGGTCACTCCATTTCTATCTAATTTCTATGTTATAGTAGGTTATACAGGCATCTTCATTCTATTTCAAACATTAATTTTTTAAGCTCATCTAACTGAGCATCTGCCCAAGATATTCGAGGTTTTTGAGTTGTCATCGTTCGGGCATGTTGCGTCAAATCTTGTTTTCTGAGATTCACACGTTCCTCTAGCTCACGCGCCGAAATCCGCATGGCACCTTGTGAAAAAATGACCCATTGTTCTGCCAAATCACTGGTTGCAACATAGACGGTTGTCAGAATATTATTGCATTTACCCGCCAACTTTTCGATGTAACTATCTGCTGTCTCATCTTCTTTTGTAAAAATCACAAGCACATTATGCACATGAAATTTACTCGTCACCCCCGGGACGAACTGGGCATCAAAAACACAGATGATTTCTAATCCCTCAAAGCCTGCATAATCTGACAACTTCTTAAGCAGCAAATCTCGCGCCTGTTCTAGATCATTATTTTGAAAAAGATGATGGGTCTCCCGCCAAGCGCCAATCATGTTATAGTCGTCAACAATTAACAGTTGTTTTTTCATAATTGTCTGCCCTTAACTAATTTGATTGCCCAAAATTTCTGGCCCATTCATACATCAAAATTCCTGCAGCAACACCCGCATTGAGACTTTGAACGTGCCCTTTCATCGGAATCGTGATCATCTCATCGACTTGCTTCTTAATATTCGACGTGATGCCAGCACCCTCAGCACCGATAATCAAGGCGACTTTGCCTTGCGTTTGCCATTTCGCATGCGGCGTCCCATTCATATCCGTACCAAAGACCCAAAAACCCGCAGCCTTCAGCTTATCCAAAGTTTGCGACAAATTCGTCACCCGCGCGATGGGCACATGGTTAATGGCACCAGTCGATGTTTTGACAACAACCGGCGTCACGCCGACCGAGCGATGCTTGGGGATGATAACGCCCGAAACACCGGTCGCGTCTGCCGTTCTGAGAATGCTGCCTAAATTATGGGGGTCAGTCAAGCCATCAATCACAATGAGCAAGGGATTTTCAGCGTTTTCGGTTAAGGCTAATAAATCCGATAGCTCTTGATAAGCATAAGCGCTTGTTTTGAGGACAAACCCTTGATGGACACCGCCATCTGACATTTCTTTTAACTTTTCTTTGCTGACAAAAGAAATGCCGACTTTTTTCTCACTCGCCAGCGCCTTGATTTTATCAACATTCTTGCCACGCAAATCGTCTTGAATATAAAGTTTATTGCCTAGGTTTTCTGTCAATGAATCCACGACAGCATGAACGCCGTAGATGGTGTCGTTGATATGTTCGTCTTCGTTAAAATTTTCCTGATTTTTTTTCATAATGCTATTATAGCAAAAAGTAAGAGATTTTAGTAAACGCTAAACTAGCAAGCTTTCCCGAGTTTGACAGTTAAAAATCAGAAAAACACTATTCCGCCTTGTGATATAAGGAGTTATAGCGTTTTGTTCTCAATTATTTTTGTTGTATACACACCCCTCTTGCGAATTGTCTCAGCTCCTC
>NZ_BAAGGP010000094.1:0-9356 GCF_054658615.1 Pseudolactococcus yaeyamensis | reverse complement strand
CATAGCAATTTCTTCAATAGAGCGATTATCAACATTAATAACAGGACATTTTAAAACTTCAAAAAGCGTGTTAGCGTATTTGATTTCTTCTTGAATTCGTGCAATCGTCGCATAGTTTGATCCTTCTGGCAAACCTAGAGCCTGCAAGCGATAATTACGAATCTCGGTCAGTTTACTAATCGTTGTCGTGAGACCAATCAATTTATTTTTGGGGACATCATAAATTTCTTTTGGCACAGGAATTTCTGGCAATAAGGGGAGATTTGCGACTTTAAGATTGTGATTGGCCAGATACATACTGAGAGGTGTCTTTGATGTACGCGAAATACCTAATAGCACGAGATCAGCATCCTTGAAGCCGCGAGGGTCTTTACCATCGTCATAACGGACAGCAAATTCAATGGCAGCAACGCGATTAAAGTAGGTTTGATCCAGTTGGTGAATAATACCCGGCTGACCAATCGGTTTTTGATTAATTTGTTGGGCGACTAAATCACTGAGTGGCTTAATATAATCAACGACTGATAGACCAGTTTCCAAAGCAAATTGTGTGATAATTGACCGTAAGTTGTCATCAACTAAAGTCGTTACGACAATCGAATTTTCAGATAAAGCATCAATCAAGATTTGGGATAAATAATCGGCAGTTGTGACAAATGGAAAACGTGTGATTTCAGGATTTTTATTATCAGGGAATTGTGCTAAGACAGCATGGACAATTTTTTGCGCTGTTTCTCCTATCGAGTCAGAGATAACAAATATTTTAGCTTCTTTCAATTGATTTCCTCTCTTTCCATTGTTAAGCCGTGTTGGATGAAGTAACGCATCAGCGTTGTTTTCGTTATCTTTCCAATGATTTGTTGGTCATCAGAAAGCACCGGTAAGCTATCAACTTTGTGTTCGTCTAATAAAAATCCTGCATCAATAATTCTAGCATCTGGTTTGATTGTGACAATATTTGCTGCACGTGTCATCATCATCGCAACGGGAATGTCGTTTAGATTGGCATGTGTGATACTGACACGCAGCAAATCTTTTCGAGATATCACACCTAATAAGTGTTTATTGTTATCCCCAACATAGATAGCCCCGATATCATGGAGAAACATCATCGTAATCGCTTCGTGAACAGATAAATCCTGTGTGACGATTAAGGGTTGTAAGATGATATCAGAGATGGTCTGATGGTAAAGTTCCTTATACCAGAGGGAGTCAACCAACTTACCAGAATAGAGATAGCCGATTTTGGGACGTGCTTCCAAAAGACCCAGCATGGTTAAAATCGAAAAATCGCTTCGTAAAGTTGCCCTTGAAAGGCCAAACGCTTCTGCAATCTTCTCGCCGCTGATGGGCTGGTGATGTTTAACAATTTCGATGATTTCTTTTTGTCTCGTTGTCAATTTCATTCTTGTTTACACCTCTTTATATTTATATGATACACTATTTGATGATAAAATAGTGTATTTTTGGAATTTTTTTTAGAAATATAGGTCTTGACAGCTAATGTGATACGCTATATAATCAAGTTATATCTTTTGGTGTAACACATTTTAGAGAAGAGGTCTAGTATGACAAAATTTGTTTATCAGTTTTCGGAAGGTTCTAAAGAACAAAATGATTTACTGGGTGGTAAAGGTGCTAATTTAGCTGAGATGTCTACTTTAGGTTTACCAGTTCCAGACGGATTTACCATTACGACAGAAGCTTGTGTGACTTATCTTGCCAATGACTTTAAGCTACCAGATCTTATCATCAATCAGATAAAGACTGCCTTAGCTGACATGGCAATCAGAACGCAGAAAAGTTTCAATGATACCAAGCATCCTTTGCTAGTTAGTGTTAGAAGTGGTGCCAAGTTTTCAATGCCCGGCATGATGGATACGATTTTAAATTTAGGTTTAAATGATCGGATTGTTGACGTCATGGCAGAAAAAACAGGCAATCCAGTCTTTGCTTATGACTGTTATAGACGTTTATTACAAATGTTTGGTGATGTCGTCTTTCAAATTCCTAAAAATGTTTTTGAAGAACAGTTGGAAAAAACAAAACGGGTCAATGGTTATCAAAGTGACACCGATCTATCAGCTGCTGATTGGCAGCAGTTAATCAAAATTTATAAGACGATTTATGTCCAACACTTAGATCGTGAATTTCCACAAGATCCTGAAGAACAACTATTTTTGGCAATTGAAGCGGTTTTTAAGTCTTGGATGAATCCGCGAGCTAAGATTTATCGTCAACTGCATCATATTTCAGAATCGCTTGGCACAGCAGTCAATATTCAGGAAATGGTCTTTGGCAATACTGGTGAAAAAAGTGGGACAGGCGTAGCTTTTTCACGTAATCCATCGACAGGTGAAAAAGGGCTATTTGGCGAGTTTCTGCTTAATGCGCAAGGAGAAGATGTTGTAGCAGGTATTCGAACACCGAAAAATATCTCAGAATTGCAGCAAATGATGCCAGAAGTCTATCAAGAATTTCAGAGCATTGTGACCAAACTGGAAAATCATTATCAGGACATGCAAGATATTGAATTTACCATTGAAAACAAAAGACTCTTTATTTTGCAAACGAGAAACGGTAAACGAACAGCTAAAGCTGCCTTTCAGATTGCCATTGACCTTGTAAACGCTGGGATTATCAGTAAGGAAACAGCACTTTTGCGATTGGATTCAGAACAAATTAATTTCCTGCTACATCCTGTTTTTGATGAACAAGAAGTGTTGACACATCAAGAATTTGGCAAAGGCTTGCCAGCAAGTCCGGGTTGTGCTTCTGGTCGTGTTTATTTCGATAGCGATGCCGCAAAACTTGCCAAAGAAAAAGGCGAGAAGGTGATTCTGTTTCGAACAGAAACCTCACCTGAGGATATTGAGGGGATGGTGGTGAGTGAAGCCATCGTCACCAGCCGTGGCGGTATGACCTCTCATGCAGCAGTTGTTGCGCGAGGCATGGGCGTGTGTTGTGTGGTGGGGTGTACAACATTGACGATAAACGAAACAGAAAAAATCGTTGAGGCGGTCAATGGTGACAGAATCTTTGAGGGGACTACTGTTTCCATTGATGGGCGAACAGGAAAGCTATACTTAGGAAAAATTGCGACACTAAAAGCCGATGAAAACGTAGCTTTGAAGACGGTCTTGGCATGGGGAGATGATATCGCTAAACTAGCGGTTAGAGCGAATGCAGAAACGGTTAGTGATATTCAAGCAGCCTTCAACTTTGGTGCAACTGGGATTGGTTTAGCAAGAACAGAGCATATGTTCTTTGGAGAAACACGTCTCTTGAATATGCGCAAGCTAATTTTATCCACAGAAGAAAGGGCGCGTCATCAGGCCTTGGCAAGCCTAAAAACTATTCAAAAAGAAGACTTTAGAGCAATTTTTAATTTGGCACGTGACAAACCTGTCACAGTTCGACTATTAGATCCCCCTTTACATGAATTTTTACCACAAGCAGCTAAAGAAATCGAGATTTTGGCAGCTGATTTGAATCTATCTATCGTCGATATCACCCAAAGAATTGAAAATCTGCGCGAGGTTAATCCAATGTTGGGGCATCGTGGGTGTCGATTAGCTGTCACCTTCCCAGAAATCTACCGAATGCAAGCTCAAGCGATTGCTGAGAGCGTGATTGCTTTAAAACAGGAAAAAGGCGTCACGGCAAACGTCGAAATTATGATTCCATTGGTAGCAGAAGTGGCAGAATTAGCCTATGTGAAAGCTCAGATTGAAGCGGCAGTTGCTGATGTTATTGCGACAACAGGTATCGAGTGGTCCTGTCAAATTGGCACGATGATTGAGATTCCAAGAGTCTGTGTGACAGCTGATGAAATAGCAACAGAAGCCGATTTCGCAAGCTTTGGTACCAATGATTTGACTCAGATGACTTATGGTTTTTCTCGTGATGATGCTGGCAAATTTATCGGGGAATATCTAGATAAAAAGTTATTACCATGCGATCCATTTCAAACTTTAGATGTGCGAGGTGTGGGAAGTTTGATTGACCTTGCCGTTAAAAAAGCAAGGTCAGTGAAGCCAGAGATGAAGTTAGGCGTTTGTGGTGAGACGGGTGGTGACCCAGAATCGATCCAATTCTATCATGCCGTTGGTTTGGATTATGTTTCTTGCTCCCCTTACCGTGTACCGATTGCACGAATTGCTGCGGCACAAGCTAAAATACGTGATAGCAAACCAGATACTCAAAACGAAGCAATGTCGGTGTAAACTTTTACAGCTAATAAAGCATCTGGCGAGAAGGTCAGGAAGGAGAAATCAAATGATGATGAATGAGCGAACGGTATATGAAAATGACTATGCGCTGACGCGTTTGGAAACCTATTATCAGGACTTGTTGACAAGACTTCAAAGAGATTATCCAGAAGCCCATGTGGTTTTGTGTGCGAAGTTAATCACAACCAGACTTGGGGAAGAAGAAGTTGCAATGACGAGAAGTAATTGTCTTGATATCTCTAGGAAAATTAAGGCAATTAAAGAAACTTTAAATCTTCTAGGAATTGATTTGGCTTAATTGTGTTTTGAAGCATCCTACAAAAAGGGGAGTGGCCTGTTTAAATCTCGCACATTTGTGCATGTAGCTGAAAAATGTTATTTTCCTAGTCCTTCGATTTCCAAATGATTGACAGAGATAAAAAAGCATGATATACTTTCGTTAGAAAGAAAAAACATTTCAAACGAAAGAGGATGATGAAAATGAGTGTGAACGTGACAGAAAAGAAAACAGCAAAAACAGCGGAGTATTTTGGTCATTTGACAGATAGAGTGGCGCGTTATCGTGAAAGCGTTTTAACGACTAAACCTTATGTCTGTGCTGAGCGTGCCGTTTTAGCAACACAGGCTTATCAAAATTATCAAGATCAGCCTGTCGTCTTAAAGCGTGCTTATATGTTGAAAAACATTTTGGAAAACATGACGATTTACATCGAAGATGATACCTTAATCCTTGGCAATCAGGCATCTGAAAATCGTTCGGCACCGATTTTTCCAGAGTATGCTATGGATTGGGTCATTGCAGAATTGGACGAATATGAACAACGTGACGGTGATGTTTTCTATATTACAGAAGAAACGAAAGCACAATTACGTGAAATAGCCCCTTACTGGCAACACAATACAACCAAAGAAAAGGGGTTGGCAGCAATTCCAGAAGTCAGTCGTCTATTCTATGATTTAGGGATTATCAAAGCGGAAGGGAATATCACATCAGGAGATGCCCATATCGCAGTCAGCTATGAAGACTTGATTACCAAAGGTCTACAAGACTATGAAGCAAGAACGAGAGCTGAAAAGGCAAAACTTGATTTGACAGTCGTTGCTAATCTGAAAAAAATGTATTTCTACGATGCCATTTTGATTGTCCTTGAGGCAATCAAAACATTTACAGCACGCTATGTGACGTTGGCAGAAAATAAAGCACAGGAAACAACAGATGTTAAACGCAAAGCAGAGTTGCTAGAGATGGCACGCATTTTACGTAAAGTACCAAATGGTAAAGCTGATACTTTCTACGAAGCCGTCCAATCCATTTGGATGATTCAACTCATTTTGCAAATTGAGTCAAATGGTCATTCACTTTCCTACGGTCGCATGGATCAATATCTCAATCCTTTCCTTCAAAGAGATCTTGAAAATGGGACGATGACAGAAGATGGTGCTGTTGAAATCTTGACCAATCTTTGGGTCAAAACTTTAACAATTAACAAAATCCGCAGTTGGGGACATACACAGTTTAGTGCAGGTAGCCCCTTGTATCAAAATGTGACGATTGGTGGTCAAACCAAAGACAAAAAAGATGCTGTTAATCAGTTATCTTACTTGATTTTACGTAGTGTGGCTCAAACGAAATTACCACAGCCTAATTTGACCGTCCGCTATCATGCGGGACTTGACGAAAAATTCATGAGAGAATGCGTCGAAGTCATCAAAATTGGGATTGGTATGCCTGCTTTCAATAATGATGAGATTATCATTCCATCCTTTATCGACCGTGGTATCAGTGAAACAGATGCTTATAATTATAGCGCCATTGGTTGTGTAGAAACGGCAGTTCCAGGCAAATGGGGCTATCGTTGTACGGGTATGAGTTTCATCAATTTTCCTAAAACATTACTGATTGCTATGAATAATGGGGTTGATCCTAAAACAGGCATACAAGTTGTTGAGGGACTTGGCCATTTCAAGGATATGACTAACTATGCGGAAGTCGAAAAAGCTTGGGATCATGTTATTCGTGACTTCACACGCCATAGTGTGATTATCGAAAATGCGATTGATATGGTATTGGAAGAAGATGTGCCGGATGTCTTGTGTTCAGCCTTGACAGAAGATTGTATTGGTCGCGGTAAAACGATTAAAGAAGGCGGCGCTGTCTATGACTTCATCAGTGGCTTACAGGTTGGGATTGCCAACTTAGCAGATTCCTTGGCAGCCATCAAAAAAGTCGTGTTTGAAGAAAAACGCGTAACACCTAGTGATTTGTGGGAAGCCTTGTTAAATGACTTTGCTGGTGAAAAAGGTCAAGCTATCCAAGACTTACTTTTATATGATGCACCAAAATATGGCAATGATGATGACTATGTTGACCAATTAGTCGTTGATGCCTATGATGTCTATATTGATGAAGTCAAGAAATATCCCAACACACGTTTTGGTCGTGGACCAATTGGTGGCACACGTTATGCAGGGACATCTTCAATTTCAGCAAATGTCGGTCAAGGCAAGGGCACGATGGCAACACCAGATGGTCGAAATGCAGCCACACCATTGGCTGAAGGCTGTTCGCCAACACATGCCATGGATAAGAAAGGCCCAACTTCTGTCCTGAAAAGTGTTTCTAAATTGCCAACCAAAGAAATTACAGGTGGTGTCTTATTAAATCAAAAAATCAATCCACAAGTCTTGGAGAAAGACGAAGACAAACAAAAGTTAGTCATGCTTTTACGGACTTTCTTTAATCGTTTGCATGGCTATCATATTCAATACAATGTAGTCTCTCGCGAGACCTTGCTTGATGCACAGAAACATCCAGAAAAACATCGTGATTTGATTGTTCGGGTGGCGGGTTACTCAGCATTTTTCAATGTTTTATCAAAAGCAACACAAGATGATATCATTGAAAGAACAGAACACGTTTTGTAAGAATTTGTAAAGCATGCACAAATGTGCAATAAATATTTTTGTGCAATAAAAATGCTTGCTATATCAAGAAGTCAGCTGTTCTCTTATCAATAGCAAACATCAAAGTATTAAAAAATGATAAGCTATAAGCAATAAAACATATCTTATCAATAAGGGAGTAAAGAAAATGGAGTTTCTATTAGACACAGCTAATTTAGCTGAAATCAAAAAATATGTGGCAATCGCACCAATTGCTGGTGTCACTTCTAATCCATCAATTGTTAAAAAAGAAGGTAAAATCAACTTTTTCAACCACATGAAAGCCATTCGAGAGATTATCGGTCTGGATAAAACCTTGCACGTCCAAGTTGTCGCGCAAGATGTGACAGGCATTGTTGCTGATGCGCATGCGATTTTAGACAACATTGACAAGGAAGTCTATGTGAAAGTTCCTGTTAATGAAAATGGTCTAGCAGCAATTAAAATTTTGAAAAAAGAAGGCGTGAAGATTACAGCAACTGCTGTTTATACAAAATTCCAAGCCTATTTAGCCGTTGCTGCTGGTGCAGACTATATTGCCCCTTATTTCAATCGCATGGAGAATTTAAATATTGATCCAGTTGCATTGATGACTGAGTTGGCGCTTGAAATTGAGCGGACAGGTAGCAAGTCAAAAATTTTGGCTGCTAGTTTCAAAAATGTCGGACAAGTCAATGCTGCTTTAGAAGCAGGGGCACAAGCCTCAACTTTCGGTGTCGATGTATTGGACTCTGCCCTTGCCATGCCAGCCATTCAGAAAGCGGTTGTTGATTTCACTGCGGATTGGGAAGCTAGTTTTGGCGAAGGCACAACGATCACATCACTTTGAGCTATTATCTAATAGCATTTTGATGAGCGGTGTTTGGGAAAGGAAGTGCAATTTTATCAAGATAACGAGTATCTCACATCTATCCAAATAGAAAAAATTGCACGCTGACTCATGATGATTTAAATGACGAAGGGTGCAATTTTTGTGTCCTTATCAGGCGAACTTAAAGCCAAATAGACGAATTAGAGGCAATCAAATGAAGGATGACAAGTACAAACTTTTATCACAAGTGGCTTATATGTACTATATAGAGGATATGAGTCAGCAGGAGATTTCCGATAAACTGGGAATTTATCGGACAACGATTAGTCGATTAATCAAAGAAGCGCGTGAAAAGGATATTGTTGAGATTAATGTACGCGATTTTGATACGAAAATTTATGCTTTAGAGACACATTTTCAAGCCAAATATCACATGAAATTTGTCCAAATAGTTCCAACAACTCCTGAAGACAGTGAACAGGAAAAAGATGAGGGACTATCCAGAGCAGGGGCAGCCTTCATCAAACAAAGACTTGAGAAGAATTCAGTTGTCGGTGTTTCTTGGGGGCGAACACTCGCCCAAACTATCAGTCATATTGAAAATCGGAGAAATACACACTCAATTTTTGTGCCAATTGTCGGTGGACCCAGTCATGTCAACGCGCAATATCATGTCAACACCTTGGTCTATGAACTGGCTAGAAAGTTTGGTGGGAGTAGCCAATTTGTCAATGCCACCGTTGTGCAAGAAACTAAAGCATTACGAGAAGGGATTATCCATTCTAAATATTTTTCAGAGCTGAACGATTATTGGTCTAGGTTGGATTTAGCGATTGTCGGTATCGGCGGAAAATTGACGTTTAGGGATAGTCAATGGCGTGATTTGATTACACCAGATGATTATGAAGACTTGGAATTGCGAGAAGCCATAGGTGATTGTTGTTGTCGCTTCGTTGACGGAGATGGTAAAGTACTTAAAGGCAGTCTTTATGAGCGAACGATAGGCATGGAGTTGACTGACTTAGCTAAGGTACCAATATCAGTCGGCATTGCCCGTTCAAAACCTAAAGCCAAAGCCATTTTGGCTATGTTAAAAAAAGGATATATCAATGTGTTAATCACAGATGAAGAAACAGCACTGGAAATTTTAAGTATTTGCAATGACCCGTATCTACAGAATTATTTAGCAAAATAAGCTGAATGTTTCAGGCATCCAATGTCATGACAGCAGTTAAGAAAGAGGAAGTTTGAAAAAAACTCAAAATAGAAGCGCCCCAAGAAAAAGGGCGCACAAAAAGTATTATTTGACTTACTAAAAAATTAAGCGACATTGAACCCGTGTTTTTGAGCGTATTTGATAGCTCCTTGAA
>NZ_BAAGGP010000093.1:0-9577 GCF_054658615.1 Pseudolactococcus yaeyamensis | reverse complement strand
AAGCAAAATCCGTGAGTCCATTCCAGAACTATTATCTCTGAGAAACGGCTCAGTAGTCAAGTGAAAATTAATATCAATTAGGTAAAAATCGTAGTGGTTAATCACTACTAGAATATATTATACGAGGGAGAAAGAGATGGCGATCCCCAAAATAGACTTTAAAAAAGACCCACAAGCGGGTTATCAGGCAAAAATAAAACCAGCAATCATTGACTTACCAGCAAGTCAGTTTATCATGGTGGATGGCAAAGGGAATCCGAATACAAGTGTTGCTTATCAACAGGCGGTCGAACTTTTATATGCTTTGTCTTATGCGATTAAGATGAGCCCTAAGCGCAATGATATACCAGCAGGTTATTTTGATTACGTTGTGGCACCGCTTGAAGGCTTGTGGTGGTTAGAAAACGACGAAAAACCTACTGATAAAATCACTGACAAAGCCCAATTTAACTGGACTGCTATGGTTCGTCAGCCTGATTTTGTCACAGCAGAAGTCTTTGAACGCGCGCTTTCAGTCGTAAGGCAAAAGAAACCTGATTTAGATAGCTCGAAAGCCCGTTTGGCAACATTTTCAGAAGGCTTATGTCATATAGGAAGCTATGATAATGAACCTGATGCCATTAAATGCTTGGATGAGTTTATTAAATCTTCCGATTATACAGTTGATATCTCTAATATAAGAAGGCATCATGAGATTTATTTAAATGACCCGAGAAGAACAGCGCCTGAAAAATTGAAAACGATTATTCGACATCCGATAAAGTGAGGTAAACCATGCAATACATCCCAGCAAAAACAATCTTGCAGAAGGTCAAATTTGACGGTAATTTATGGTTTGGGATTGACTATAATATCAATTTATATAAGGGGTGCAATCAAGGTTGCATTTACTGTGATAGCCGAAGTGCGAGATACTATATTGACGATTTTGATCGTGTACGCGAGGAGAATTGTTTAGCTATCCTAACAAAAGAATTAAGTCGAAAAATGCCTAGAGGTGTGATTGGTTTAGGGGCCATGTCGGATAGTTATAATCACCATGAGAAAAAGTTGCAAGTGACGCGAGGCACTTTAGCTTTAATTGAACGCTATGGCTTTGGTGTCTCTCTGGAAACCAAACGTGATTTGGTCACGCGTGACATTGATATTTTGAAACGACTTGCTGAGAAATCGAGCTGTATCATTAAACTCTCAATTACCACGAGTGATGATAGTCTAGCTAGAAAGATTGAACCCTTTGCTAGTCTTCCCTCAGAACGGTTTAGAGCGATTCGTCAGCTATCCGATAATGGTATTTTTACAGGTATTTTATTGACGCCTGTTTTACCATTTATCACGGATAGTGATGAAAACATCAAAAATATAGTGAGGTTAGCGCATGAACATGGTGCTAAATTTATTTTTGGGTTGTTTGGCGTGACCTTGCGAGATATCCAACGCAACCATTTTTTTGAGAAGTTAGAGCGTTATTTTCCAACGCTTAAACAGCAGTATCTGATGACATATGGCGAGCGCTACCAATGCAATATCCCTGATATGGCTAGGAAACGAGCGCTGTTTATCAATGAATGTGAGAAGTATGGACTTTTGTATCAAATGGATGCGATTATTGCTGCTTATAAGAAAGTCCAACCTGAGCCAGAACAATTAAGATTGTTTTAGACAAGCTATCGAGAGGTATTTTTTGTTTGACAGGGGATTTCTTTAAGATTATACTGAAATAAATGACTTAAATGGAAGTATTGCTATGAATGAAATAGAATTGAAAAAACTACTCACCAAGATACCAGAAATCTATGATATTTTAAAAATCATTGAACAGCTAAACTTGCCAGATGCTTGGTTGTGTGCTGGCAGTATCCAAAATTTGATTTGGAATTACCTTTCTGATCAGCCTCCTTTTGATCCAACGACAGATATTGATGTCATCTTTTTTGAGCCAAAAATTTCTTATGATGCAACGCACACTATTGAAAAATTCTTAAAACTTGCCCACCCAAGTTATACCTGGGAAGTCAAGAACCAAGCCCACATGCACTTGCATAATCCCAATACAGCGCCCTATCTTAGTGCGCGTGATGCCATGGCTAAATTCCCAGAAAGATGTACAGCCATTGGTGCACGCCTAACGTCAACTTGTAATATCGAACTATTTCTTCCTTACGGTCTTTCAGATATCACGGATTTCATCGTTCGTCCGACTCCCTTTTTCGCTGAAAATGCGGACAAACTAGCGATTTACCATGAACGCCAAGCTAAGAAAAATTGGCAGGAGAAGTGGCCTCAGTTAAAAATAATATTATAAAATAAAATCATGAGTAATCTTTCAAACGATATTCATGATTTTATTTTATGAAAAATTAGGAAATGCTGATATACTAAGTACATCAGAGTAAGTATTGACAAGCAATACTTACTCTATTAAAAAGAAAGTGAGAATAGAATATTGGATAAAATAATTATTGTTGTTGTCATTGTCATCATATTAATTTTGCTTATCGGTGGTTGTACTGCATTTACAACAGGATTCGCTGCTCCTTTGTTAGCTTTACTAACTTTGTTATAGGAGAGTGATGAAAGTGAAAAAATTATGGCATAAATTATCAAAAAAGCTGCAGATAGTTCTAGCAGTTATGGGAATTCTAGTTGTAATGGTTGTTATCTGGTTTTTATTCTCGTTAATTCCTTCAGGTAGCACAAAGGTAAAAACATCAGAATTTGAAGTCAAAGAAATCAGAGAAATCAATGCCTTAGCTATAACATACGATAAGACAGTTGATGAAACATCTAATCAGGCAAAGGCTTTTGGTTTCTTTAAAATTGGTAGTAAAGAACGTGATTTATACATTTTCCATTTTAAAGCTAAAATGTATTATGATATGGCAAAGGTGAACCCAAATACGGTAGGAAATACTATAACCTATACGCTACCAAAAGCAAAAGTTGACTTGTTATTGGCAGGTGATAATTTTATTACAGATTATGAAATTTACAAGTTAAAAGATGCCTTTTTTGTTTTAGATGCTAATGATAAGGGACTAGAAGTTCAAACTAAAGCGGTAAGCGAAACAACCAAAGAAATTAGAACGAATGAAGCGTTTATTAAACAAGCACAAGATTCTGCAAGAGAATTTTTGACTAGCCTTTATTCTGATATAAAAGATAAAGAAAATAAAATCAAGGTTGTTGTTAATTTTAATTAGTAATTGCAAATTTAAGCTGTCGTCAAGGCAGTTTTTTCTTTTGTATGGTAAAATATGTTTGACATCACATTTTATAAAGGGGTCAAAATGACAGAAGATATATATGATATAACGATAATCGGCGCAGGACCTAGTGGCTTATTCGCAGGTTTCTACGCTGGTATGCGTAAAAATAAAGTCCAAATTATAGATTCACTCGAAGTACCCGGCGGTCAATTAACCGCCCTCTATCCAGAAAAAACGATACATGATGTGCCAGGCTATTTCGCAGTCAAGGCTGAAACGCTCGTGGCTGATCTAGTCAAGCAAACCGCTCAATTTGGCGTACCAATCCGCCTATCTGAGAAAGTCGTTGACATCACGCCAACAGAAAACCAAGGCGTTTACCAAGTGACAACGACTAAGTCTAGTTATTTAACAAAAGCTGTTATTATCGCAACGGGTAATGGGTCATTTGCGCCAAAGCCGTTGAAAACTGATGAGTCGTCAGAATTTGATTACTCTAAACTAGGCTATAGTGTGACCGATAAACAGCAGTTTGCAGGGCAAAATGTTGCTGTTGCAGGTGGTGGCGACTCTGCCATTGACTTGGCTTTGATGCTCGCTGAAGTTGCGGCATCCGTTAGCCTTATCCACAGACGAGATGCCTTTAGAGCGCATGAATCATCTGTCGATAAACTGCAGGCGTCAACTGTCCATGTCGTAACGCCTGTCACCATTCGCAGTATTTCAGATTATCAAGAGGGCT
Organism: Pseudolactococcus yaeyamensis; assembly: GCF_054658615.1. Taxonomy (NCBI): domain Bacteria; kingdom Bacillati; phylum Bacillota; class Bacilli; order Lactobacillales; family Streptococcaceae; genus Pseudolactococcus; species Pseudolactococcus yaeyamensis. The sequence continues at coordinate 5,626 of NZ_BAAGGP010000093.1, read as the reverse complement.
TGCGCATCGCGCTTTCTGATGAGCGTAAGCTGGAGGTCGACCACCTAATCGTGCAGCACGGTTTTCTCAGCAATAACAAGGATATCCGCGCCTGGTCGGTAAATCTTGAGATGAAGCGGCAGCATTTTATAGTTGACCACCATTATCAAACCAGTTGTGCCAATATCTATGCCATTGGCGATACAGCAAACTATGAGGGTAAACTCGGTCTAATCGTTGAAGGCTTTAAAGAAGGACCGCACGCTGTCAATCAAATCATGACCAAAATTCATAGTGGCAAATTAAGCCACGCACATTCGACATCCTTATTTTAAGACAAAATATAGCTAAAAGTCTTGTTCCAGATATTTGGGATAGGGCTTTTTTGATTGCTTTTTGACACAATGTTTCCAAAAAACAGATAAACTATCAAGAAAACGCGACACAATGTAAGCGGTTTCTTAAAATATATTGTAAGCGTTGTCATCCTGTGCTATTTTTACAGTGTAGATTGATTGAACACAATCATCATTCAAATATAAGGAGCATAAAAATGGAGAAACTACAAAACGAATTTCCCAAAGATTTTCTCTGGGGGGGCGCAGTCGCAGCCAATCAAGTTGAGGGTGCATGGAACATCGATGGAAAAAAAGCTGATCTATCTGATATTTTTCCTAACGGTGCCCATATGCCAGCTGATCGTAAGATTATTGAAGGCAAATACTATCCCAATCATGAAGCGATTGACTTTTATCATCATTATGAAGCAGATTTGGACTATTTTCAAGAAATGGGCTTTAAATGTTTCAGAACATCAATTAACTGGAGCCGTATTTTTCCAGATGGTGACGAGACAGAACCAAATGAAGCAGGTTTGAAATTTTATGATGACTTGATTGACGCTATTATTGCGCGTGATATGGAACCTGTGATTACGATTAGTCACTATGAAACGCCACTGAATTTGGTTGATAAATATGGTAGCTGGCGTGACCGCAAATTGATTGGCTATTTCGTTCATTTCTGTGAAACGATTTTCAAACGCTATGGCGATCGTGTCAAATACTGGATGACCTTCAATGAAATCAATAATATGCGTCGCATGCCAGCAACTGCTGGTGGGATTTTCTTTGAAGCAGGCGAAAATGAACTTGAAGTCATGTATCAAACTACCCATCATATGTTTGTCGCGCATAGCCTAGCCATTAAAGTAGGGCGGGAACTCATGCCGAATGCTAAAATTGGCTGTATGATGAGCCTGTCAAATGTTTATCCAAACACCTGTAATCCCAATGATGTTTTTGAAACACTAGAATTACGTCGTGCCTCACTTTTTTATTCAGATGTCATGATTTGTGGCAAATACCCAAGCTATATTAACCGCATCTGGGAAAAAGCCAATGTCCAAGTCAAGTTTGAACCGGGCGATGAAGAAATCATCAGCACCTATCTGAGCGATTACCTTGTTTTTAGTTACTATCGGACAACAACGCACGTTTTCGGCGAACCATTTGCTGGACATACTGGCGGTGACCAAGGGACACCTAACCCTTATATCGGCACCACACCTTGGGGATGGCAGATTGACCCTGTCGGCTTCCGTTACACCTTTAATGAACTCTACGACCGCTATCAGCTCCCATTATTCTGCGTGGAAAATGGGCTTGGGCAATTTGACGAGGTGACTGAAGACGGAAAAATTCATGACGATTATCGCTCATCTTATCTCATTCAGCATGTGGCTGCTATGAAAGAGGCGATTAAAGACGGCGTTGACATCATGGGCTATACGTGGTGGGGACCGATTGACCTCGTCTCTGTCGGAACAGGCGAAATGTCTAAGCGTTATGGTTTCGTCTATGTCGATAAAGATAATGAGGGTAATGGTAGCCTGAAACGGATCAAGAAAGATTCATTAGAAACCTACAAAAATATTATCGCGACAAATGGGACGACAATTGATGAGCTTGTCGCAAAATTGGATGATTAGAGACTAAAACCAGTCTCCTTACTAGAATAGCTTAAAGTAAAAAGCTTAAGGAGGTTATCAAAATGTTTGGTAAATTTATCAATAAATTGGAGTATGTTGGTGGTAAGATTTCGACTTTTACCTATGTCAGCGTTATTCGTGTGGCATTTGTCAAATTAATGCCCATTATTATCTTAGGCTCATTTGCCACCCTGCTAAATAATGTGCTTTGTAGTGCGACAAATGGCTTGCCCGCCCTGTTTCCTAATTTAATGATCCTCACTGATTTTTCACCTATTTTTTCAGCGATTAACTATGCGACCATGAATTTCTTATCTATCTTCGTTGTCTTCCTTGTTGCGCAGGCAATGGGGAAAGAACGCAAGATTGATGAAACTTTTGCTGGAATCGTTGGCTTGATTTGCTACATTTCGTTAGTGCCAACAGCCATCACACGAGTGTTTGACATCGCAACTGAAAGTTACAAATTAGCAGGAGAAACTGTTGGTGAAATTGTCATTCCCAATGCTTTGGCAGTGAATTATACCAATACACGCAGCATGTTTCTCGCTATGATTGTTGGGGTTATTGCGACAGAATTTTTGGCAAAACTCCTTAACGGCGGGAAAATGAACATTCATATGCCTGACAGTGTACCGCCAAATGTCGCAACGGCCTTTGAAGTGCTGTTTCCATCTATTACAGTCGTGGGTGTCTTTGGTATCTTCGGTTTTGCTTTCCAAAAAGTGACTGAAATGAACATTTCTGACGGCATTTACAAAGTCCTTCAAATTCCCTTGGAAGCTATTATGCAACACCCAGCTGGTGTCATTGTCCTCGCCTTACTGTGTCAAGTTTTCTGGCTGATTGGGATTCATGGGGCGCAAGTCATTGGAATTGTTAAAGATCCGATTGGACTAGCTGCAATTGCTATCAATCTAGAAGCACATGAAGCAGGAAAAGCTTTGCCTAATATTTTCACTTATACTTTTTGGAATACTTACGCAACGATTGGCGGCTCTGGCTGTACGATTGGTCTCTTGATTGCCTTCTTCTTCTTCAGTAAACGGGATGACTATCGCACGATTGGTGGTTTCTCAGCCATTCCAGCCCTCTTTAATATCAATGAACCTTTGATTTTCGGACTTCCTTTGGTTTTGAATCCGATTCTAGCCATTCCCTTTATCTTTGCGCCGGTTGTTTCTTCTATTATTGGCTACTTCCTGACTTATATTGATTTTGCTGCGAGAGCCTTTATCACTGTGCCATTTACCTTGCCACCTTTGGTTAATGCTTTTGTGTCAACGGGTAGTTTTAAAACAGTTATCGTGCAGTTAATTTGTATCATTGTTAGTATCTTTATCTATGCACCATTTGTTATCGCAGCTAATAAGCAAGTGCATGAAGACTCATTCAGTCTTTAAGGCAATTAGAAAAGGGAATAATTTTCCCTTTTCGTGTTTAACAATCTATCGGAGTCATTGCCAAAAATCTAAATTATTGTTTTAATAGAAGTGATATAAATTTAAAATGAGGAATTTTTAAATCTTATCTTGTCATAACTTGTTTTTGGCGCTATCAAAATGGGGTAGTGAGAGGAAGGTAAAGTATGAAGCTAGTTGAAATTTTACAACATCAAGAAAATTGTAATCAGGTTGAAGCAGATATTGCGAAGTTTGTCTTAGATAATCCGCAATGTGTCATCAATCTTTCAGTCAGAGAATTCGCCAGTCAACTCTTTATCTCACCCTCGGCTATCGTTCGTTTCACAAAAAAATCGGTTTGACCGGCTATTCAGAGTTTAAAATGAAGGTTGCAAGTGAGTTGACTTATTTTTCAAAAGATGAGACAACCTTGGTCGCACTAGACTTACCTGTTGCCTCAAAGCAAACCGTGAGAGATATTGCGAAAACAATGATGAATCTCCATTCGCAGACTCTGCTTGATATTTATCTGGATTTGGATTTGAAAAAAATCACAATGGCGGGTGATCTGATTCTCCATTCGGATTGGATTACAATTTTTGCAAAAGGTGAAAGCATGATTGCAGCAGAAGCCTTACATCAAAAACTCTTGAGAATCGGCTTTAACTCTCATTTAGAAGCCTTGCATGGTTTTCAATTAGTTAAACCAATCCGAGCCAAGCAACCGATAGGGATTATTATTTCGCAATTTGGCGATAGTCGGGAGATGCTAGTGAATTTGCGAGAACTCGCCATGCATAACATCCCTTCCATTTACATCACCTCAAACCAGAACAATAAAGCTTGGCAGAGCGCTCAGATTGGCATCTATGTTGAAAATAACGAAACCCTGAACAAAATGGGTTCATTTGCTTCATGAACAGCCTTTCTATACGTGACAGATGTTTTATATGAGTATGTTTTCTCCAGAAACTATGATGAAAACGTCAAGTTATTAAGTGATTACGCCTTTCAATCTAGAACTCGCAATCGATTTTTAGGTGTAGATGATTAAAAAGAAAGTTAGTGCCACTATGGGAATCATACTATTAAATTCACTCAGCTTTTTAGCAACGATTTTTCTTGCCTATGGCTTAAAGCACATCGGCATTTTCAAACAAGAAGATGGACAAGTTTTATCGAAAATGATTGTCTACATCACATTACCTGCAACCATTGTCAATGGGGTCAATGGCACTAAACTCACGACCCTGTTCTTGATTTTAGCAGGGATTGGACTCGCATCAAATGGGATGATGATGCTTTTCGCCTATTTTTATGGTTTAAGGGAGAAAGATAGAAATTTCAGAGGCTTGCTCCTTTTTACCACGGGTGGTTATAATATCGGGAACTTCGCAATTCCCTTTGTCATGGCATTTTTCCCTAGTTCCATTCCTTATTTAGGCATGTTTGATATGGGTAATTCTTTCATGGTGGCAGGGGGCACATCAGCCGTAACAGATCGGTTAATGGCCAGTAAAGAAGATGCGCCAAGTTTTTTAGACATCCTTAAGAAATTATCAAAATCTCCTACCTTTATGGTTTATATTGTCATGTTTAGTCTAGCCATTATCGGCATCAAAATTGCTGACGACTGGATGGCGCCTTTCAAGTTACTTGCGAGTGCCAATTCATTTCTATCCATGTTTATGATTGGACTTTACATGAAAATCAATCTGCACAAAGAAGGCATCCGAAATGTCCGCAAATTATTGCTAGGCAGATACACGATGGCAACAATTTTAGCCGTCTTCATCTATTTCTTTCTCCCCCTATCTCATCTTATCAAAAGTGTGCTAGTCCTCATTATGTTCGCACCGATTTCAAATTTAACCGTCATCCAAGCGACTGAATTCGGTGCAGACGAAGGGGTAAGCGGTTTAGCCAGCTCCCTAAGTATTATCGTATCACTTGTGATTATGAGTGCTGTTGTAACACTTGTTTTGTAAGGGAGAGGTCAGTAGCAACACGCTAAAAAGACTCAGATAATCAGTCTAACTTGACATCAAACTGAAACTTAAAGAAATGAACACACTTTTTTGAAAGGTGTTTTTTTCTTTAAATTCATCAAATTGAAATTTTGACTAGTTTTTTCTTTCGAAAATAAAATTATTATGTTAGAATAAAGTTGGTTGACATTATATTTCTAACATCATGTGGCAAAACAAGGTCAAAAATCTGTTAGGATTTCTAGTAAACACTTGACAGAAAGGAG
>NZ_BAAGGP010000092.1:0-9633 GCF_054658615.1 Pseudolactococcus yaeyamensis | reverse complement strand
TGCATAAAGAACAACTCCTGACTTTTGGGATTAGACACTTTAATTGTACAGGATTTTATTCTTTTTGTCGAAAAGTTACACAGAAATAGGCTATGAACGTTTCCGATTAACATCAGAAATGATTCATAGCCTATTTTTTATTTTTGGGATGACTTTTGTCCCAGACCTTCGGAAAGTTCGAGCAAAAAATCACGAGTTGTGGTATAATTGTACTAATATGTTGTGTATTGAATCCCTTAAAAGTCATCTATTTAGGTTAGGCTAGGTCATTTCGTCACAAATTAAATTTCTGTGGTAGAAACATGATTACCAGTTACCAACTGGCGATTAGCGAAAGTAGAGGAAAGTGATTGTCCTGATTAATATGGCTAGGTGTTACTTTAAAAGGATTGAATATAATGAAAGAGGCGAGAGTTGACAACAGAAGAATTACAAGCAATACAAGATAAAAAAGAAAAAGCAGCGGAGTATGACGCCAGTCAGATTCAAGTCCTAGAAGGCTTAGAGGCCGTTCGGATGCGTCCGGGTATGTATATCGGGTCGACCTCATCAGAAGGTCTGCACCATTTGGTCTGGGAAATCGTGGATAATTCGATTGATGAAGCCTTGGCGGGTTTTGCAACGCATATTGAGGTGTTTATTGAGCCGGATAATTCGATTACCGTTGTAGATGATGGTCGTGGTATTCCCGTTGACATTCAGGAAAAAACAGGTCGTCCAGCGGTCGAAACGGTCTTTACTGTGCTCCATGCCGGTGGTAAATTTGGCGGTGGCGGCTATAAAGTATCAGGTGGTCTGCATGGCGTCGGTTCATCTGTCGTCAATGCCTTGTCTACTCAGCTAGATGTCACTGTCTTCAAACAAGGTCAAAAATATTACCAAGAATACCATCGTGGTGTTGTCGGCGGCGATTTGGCCATGATTGGCGAGACAGATCGTCATGGGACAACTGTTCATTTCACGCCAGATCCAACGATTTTCACGGAGACCACTGAATTTGATTTTCAAAAATTAGCCAAACGCGTGCGTGAGTTGGCTTTCTTGAATCGTGGTCTGCGCATTTCAATCACTGATAAACGCCCAGATGAGGCTGAAAGTCTCCACTATCACTATGAGGGTGGGATTCAGTCTTATGTCGAGTACCTCAATGAAGAAAAGACAGTCTTATTTGAACCCGCTATTTTCACAGAAGGTGAGATGGAAGGTATCGCTGTTGAAGTTGCCATGCAGTACACAGGTGGCTATCATTCGATGGTGCTGTCTTTTGCGAATAACATCAGCACTCACGAAGGCGGCACGCATGAGCAAGGCTTTAGAACAGCCTTGACGCGCGTGATTAACAACTATGCTAAGACGAACAAACTCCTCAAGGAAAATGAAGAAAATCTGACAGGGGACGATGTGCGGGAAGGCCTGACAGCCGTGATTTCGGTTAAACATCCCAATCCGCAGTTTGAAGGTCAAACCAAGACGAAACTTGGCAACTCTGAAGTCTCTGGGATTGTCAACAAGCTCTTTAGTGAAGAATTTGGCACTTTCCTCTTGGAAAATCCACAGGTCGCAAGACGTATCGTGGAAAAAGGCATTTTAGCCAGCAAGGCTAGAATCGCTGCCAAACGTGCGCGTGAAGTGACACGCAAAAAATCTGGTCTTGAAATTTCAAACCTCCCCGGAAAATTAGCGGATTGTTCATCAAATGATCCAACACAAACTGAGATTTTCATCGTCGAGGGAGATTCAGCCGGTGGGTCAGCTAAATCTGGTCGTAATCGTGAGTTCCAAGCGATTTTACCCATCCGTGGAAAAATTCTCAACGTTGAGAAAGCCAGCATGGAAAAAATTCTTGCTAATGAAGAAATTCGCTCACTTTTCACAGCTATGGGAACAGGTTTTGGTGCTGACTTTGAGGTCTCTAAGGCACGCTATCAAAAATTGGTCATCATGACCGATGCCGATGTCGATGGTGCCCATATCAGAACCCTACTTTTGACACTGTTTTATCGTTACATGCGACCAGTGGTTGAAGCAGGTTATGTCTACATTGCCCAACCACCGATTTATGGGGTTAAGCTTGGCGATAAGATTACTTATATACAGCCTGGTGTCAATCAGGAAACAGAACTTCAAGAAGCTGTTGTAGAAATGACAGCAGGCAACCGTAAGCCAATCGTTCAGCGATATAAAGGACTTGGGGAAATGGATGATCACCAACTTTGGGAAACAACCATGGATCCTGAGCAACGGACGATGGCGCAAGTCAGTGTTGAAGATGCCGCAGAAGCGGATCAAATTTTTGATATGTTGATGGGGGATCGCGTAGAACCACGCCGTGACTTTATTGAAGCCAATGCGCAATATTCAACAATTGATATTTAATGAAAATGACCTTTTGTGGGTCGTTTTTTAATAGGCAAATTTCGTGTTAGTTGTTTTGACTAACAAAAAAAGATAAAATATGTTAAAATAAGGTATGCTAATTTTCCCGCTCATCAATGATACCAGTCGCAAAATCATTCATATTGATATGGATGCCTTTTTTGCGTCAATTGAGGAGCGGGATAATCCAGAACTAAAAGGCAAACCTGTTGTCATCGCTAGAAATCCATTGGAAACAGGTGGGCGTGGTGTCGTCTCAACAGCTAACTATGAGGCAAGAAAGTACGGCATTCATTCTGCTATGTCGGCCAAAGAAGCTTACGAGCTTTGTCCGCAAGCGATTTTTGTCTCAGGTAACTACGCTCGTTATCAAGAGCTATCACGCCAGATACACGAGATTTTTCATCGCTATACGGACGAGGTTGAGGGCATGGCGCTGGACGAGGCTTATCTGGACGTGACGGTCAATAAAATCAATGCGACGAGTGCGGTCAAAATTGCCAAAATGATTCAGCACGATATTTTCACGGAATTGCATTTAACGAGTTCGGCAGGTGTTTCTTATAACAAATTTCTGGCTAAAATCGCCTCTGATATCGAGAAACCGAGAGGTTTGACCTTGATTTCGCCTGAGGAAGCCTTGTCTTTTTTAGCAGTCTTACCAGTTGAAAAATTTCATGGTGTTGGGGCTAAAACCGCAGAAAAATTGGAACTTTTGGGCATTACCAAAGGAAGTGATATTCAAAATGCTTCCCCACAATTTTTAGCGGAAAAAATGGGTGTCTTTGGCTGGGAACTTTATCTCAAAGCAAATGGTATCCACCATTCACCTGTCCAACCTAATCGGATTCGAAAGTCAGTCGGTAAGGAAAAAACCTATGGCAAACTGCTTTACTTGGAGGCAGATATCAAGGTAGAAGTCGGCAAACTAGCCCAAAGAGTAGCGGCCATTTTACAAGATAAAAAACTGAAAGGGCATATCATTGTCATCAAAATTCGCTATGCTGATTTTACGACATTGACCAAGCGCCTGTCTTTGGCTGATAAGGTAGATGATGCTGACACCATTGATCAATGTGCCCAAAAGTTATTAGATGAAACTCTGCGTGATAATGTCGGAATTCGACTTTTGGGTGTGACAGTGACGGGGCTTTGAAACCGATAAAGTTAATTAAAAATGAATACGGTACAAAGATAGCTAATAAATAAAAAAGGGAGGAAAGGAATTTCTGCCTTTTTTTGTTGAGGATTTAAAGCATAGTAGAGGAGTCCACCCAAACTTGCGAGCAATAGACAAAGCGTTAAGTGGAAAAAGTCAGCAGAAAAAGAGAGTAGACTTAAATAAAGCCAGTCACCACTTCCTATTTTGAGGTCTGAAATTTCTGTCAGGATTGCGATGATGAGACAGCTAAAAACGCATGGATTGCACGGTGTCGTGAAGTTAAGTAGCAAAAAAAAGATAAGCCAGATCCACAAAGGAAAAGCATGATTTTTAAAGTCAAAGCCAACCATTAACAAAGAAGCAAGGCAAATCAAACAAAAAGTGAGGTCAACTTTTTCTAGCCAACCAATGACAAACAGACCACCACATGATAACTCTAAAGTACTGTACCAGTAGGGTAATTTGACGTTGCAATACCGACATCTAGACCGATTAATGAGCTGTGAAATAATAGGAATCAAATCCCGCCAAATCAGTGTTTGACCACATTTTCCGCAATGAGATCTGGGACTTATAATGGAATATTTAGGGATGCGGTCAATGACCAAGCCAAAGAATGACCCCAAAATTGTTCCAATTGAAAAAATTAAAAGAATAGCCATACTTATATATACGAAAAAAGAACTTAAATATTTGATAATCTATCACTTTTTTTTTATAATGAAGATGTTGGGAAATCTTTAGCAATTGGTGTTAGAGATAGCCTGAAGTAAATGTTCCTGATTTAATCAACTTAGCAAGATGACCTATCAGCACTTTAATTAGAAAAAATGTCGATAAGTCCTGATGGAGGAGAGAAAAATGTCAAGAGAAAAAACGAAAGCAGTTTTGAATCAATCCGTTGCAGATTTATCCAAAGCAGCCGCTTTGGTACATCAAGTGCACTGGTATTTACGTGGTCCGGGGTTCATGAAATTACATCCTAAAATGGATGAATTGATGGATAGCCTCAATAGCCATTTAGATGAGTTATCAGAACGCTTGATTACCATTGGCGGTTCACCCGTATCGACTTTGAAAGAATTTGATGACCTATCAAATATTGAGCTTGAAACAGCAACTTGGGATAAAACGACAGAAGAACGTTTGACGGAAGTTGTTAAAGCTTATAAGTATCTATCAGACCTTTTCCAAGACGGTGTCCATGCGACAGATGAAGAAGATGATGATGTGACAAATGGTCTCTTTGCGGATGCCAAAGGTGACATTGAAAAAACGATTTGGATGTTGGAGTCTGAACTTGGATTAGCACCAGGTTTATAATTACCTAACAAAAGCAGTTGAACTCGCTAGTTTGGCGAGTTTTTTTGATCGTTTGTCATAGGAAAAAGAGCCGTAGAAAGCCTCGGTATCCACCAGTTCAGATTTGAAAATGTTTTCAAAATATGATAAAATATGGGAGAATGAAAACATTATATGATGTTCAGGAATTTTTAAAAAAGCATGGCTATATCAATCTTTTTAGCAATCGACTTGATGCTATTTTTTTCATGGCACAGGAGCTGAAAACCTTATATGATGCAGGCTTGATTCCAGAACAGAACGACTATTTTACCGCAGATTTAATTCTACGGCGAGAACACAGACTTGAAAGCGAGAAAAAGACTTATGACGAAAAAAATTATCGGAATTGACCTTGGTGGGACAACGATTAAATTTGGAATCTTGACAGTAGCTGGTGAAGTTCAGGATAAATGGGCCGTTGAGACGAATATTATCGGTAATGGGCAACATATCGTGCCTGATATCATTGCGTCCATCAATCATCGCTTAGACTTGTATCAACTTGATAAAGCTGACTTTTTGGGGATTGGTATGGGCTCTCCGGGCTCTGTGGATATCGTTAAAAATACGGTTATTGGGGCTTATAATTTAGGTTGGGAAACCTTACAAGAAGTTGGTGCAGCCGTTGAAGCGAGTGTTGGCCTTCCTTTTGCCATTGATAATGATGCCAACGTCGCAGCGCTTGGTGAACGTTGGGTGGGTGCGGGTGAAAATAATCCTGATGTCATTTTCATGACGCTAGGTACTGGTGTTGGCGGTGGTATCATTGCAGCAGGTAACCTAGTTCACGGTGTTGCTGGTGGTGGTGGCGAAATTGGTCATATCACTGTTGATACGAGTGCCAGTGCTTTTGCTTGTACCTGTGGCAAATCAGGCTGTCTTGAAACTGTCGCCTCAGCAACAGGTGTTGTTCGTGTTGCGCGTCAACTTGCTGAGGCGTATGAAGGGGAATCAACGATTAAAGCAGCGATTGATAATGGTGATGCTGTGACATCAAAAGATATCTTTATAGCGGCTGAAGCAGGTGATAAATTTGCAGACTCAGTTGTTGAACAAGTCAGTCAGTATCTTGGATTAGCAGCAGGCAATCTGGGAAATACTTTGAATCCAGATTCTATTGTTATCGGTGGAGGTGTTTCGGCAGCAGGTGAATTCTTGCGTGAACGGGTTGAAAAATATTTCAATCTCTATACGTTCCCACAAGTTAGAAATTCGACTAAAATTAAGATTGCCAAACTTGGCAATGATGCAGGGATTATTGGTGCAGCCAGTTTGGCTTTGAAATTTACTGAAATTGAGGCTGTTTAAAAATGTTGTTATATGTTAATATTTTACTATTTCTGATTGTTGTTGCCATGTTTGGCTACCCCTTTGTCAATAAATTTCGGATTAAATCTGTTGCTAAGGTAGTAGATAACGCTACTTTTTCTGAACAATTGATTGGTGGTCAGTTAATTGATTTACGTGAATCGGCAGCGTATCGAATTGTTCATATCTTGGGTGCTCGTAATTTACCGTTTTCACAATTTGATCAAAGTTTATCGGCAATTCGTAAGGATAAGGCTATCCTACTATACGAAGATGGTAAGCCAGTGGTGAGTGTCCGAGCAGCGCTCAAGCTCAAAAAAGCAGGCTATACCAACATTTTGATCCTGAAAACAGGGATTAAAGGTTGGCACGGTAAAATTAAAAAAGGAGCTTGACCCTATGGAAACAAGAAGACGACGCTCAGAGCGAATACCTGAAAAAAAAGTCGAAATCAAAAAGAAGAAAAAACATCGTGGTCTTAAAATATTTGGCTTGATTGTTTTGTTCATTTTTTTGATTGGCGGTGCGATTATTGGCAAGGCCTATCTGGATGTCAAAAATGCGACGACTAAATCCTATCAAGCGATTGAGCGAAAAACGACGGCTAAATTACCAAGTCTTAAAGCAAAAACATCTTTTAGTTTTCTATTTTTAGGCGTAAATGGTAAGACAGCCAATGATATTTTAGTCTTAACGGTTAATCCTAATCAGAATAAGACGACAGTCATCAGTTTAAACCGAGAGATTTATCTGCCATCTGAAGCAACGACTTTGAAAAAACTGTATGCGGAAAAGGGAACGGCTGGCGAAATTGATGCTTTACAAACGCTTTTGGGGGTTGAAATTCCGCGCTATATCACGTTTGAGATGAGTGGTCTAGGTGATTTTGTTGAAGCCGTTGGTGGCATTCAAGTCCAAAATAGTCTGCATTTCGTGTCTAGCGGTTATGAGTTCAAACCCGGTACACTGAGTTTAAAAAAAGCAGATGAAGTGAAAGCCTATCTAACCAAGGTTGGAGAAGATACTGATAAGGCAGAAGCAGACTTGATTGAGCGAGAACAGACAGTCCTAATTGCGATTATTCCTAAGATGAAATCTGTTAATACCGTTGCAAACTATAAGAAATTTTTAGATGCCTTTGGCAACAATATCAAAACAGACTTTGTCTGGGGGAATATCAAAGCGCTTGGTTGGAACTATAATGGTGTTTTAGGAAATATCTCAAAAGATAACCTGAAACCAGTCGAAACGACGATTGATGGCAATGTTCAAAAAATTCTGTCAGAAGAGCTAATCAATAAGGCACATGATAGAATTGAAACAGCCTTGAGTGAGTAAATCACGGTGTATCAAACAAGCGATTAATATCTCAAATAAAAAAATAAGCGACTTTTCGATAGTGAATGAGTCGCTTATTTTTTATTGAGTATTTTCTTATTTTTATCGTAGCACGATAAAATCAGCAACAGGACGACCGTCTTGACTGGCAAAAATGGTTTCGCCAGTCAGAGACATTTGAGAAGAACCGCCACCATCTAGGACAACTAGATTTTGTAAATTGAGCTTAGCTACTGCAGCCATAGTACCATCATAGCCAACACTAGTATCTGAAATGATGAGATAGATATTATTATCAGCATCATTACCAATATAAGAATGAATCATCCAGTTGACAGAGCCATCATTTGGCAAAATTTCACCATTTTTAATGAGGATACCCCCAAAGCCATAACTTTGTTCGCCACCCTTTTCGATGATTTCAGTCGCAGGTGTTGTCAGGTCATAACCGTTAGCAGAACCATTTTTATTGATAATAAAAGAGGCGCTACCATAAGCTGTATTTGACCAGTTTGAAAACAGTTGACCATTGTTAATCTGGAAGCCAACAATTTGACCAGTATTCATGTCAAAACCAGAGGTATTCATAATGAGTGAGTCAGGGTATTGTGCGACGATATCAGACATCATAAAAGTACCAGGGATTTGAGCTGCGGCTGTCTTCAAGACTTTAGGATTATTTGCCCGATAAATGATGACACCAGGCTCGGACATATCGGTGAATTTTTCAAGTTTCGTTTTGGATTTGACCTGTACCCAGCCAGCCTCACCCGTATCTTCGACTTCAGGTGCAGGTGCAATAGAAACGGAAGTCGGTGGCACAATCGCATCAGGTGCCGTCGTCTTAAGCGGTTTGAGGACTGAGGAATCTGTTTGCTTAGGTTTAAGGACGATATAAGTAATGCCAGCCCCGACCAAGAGTAGAATCATTAAGGTGATGATTAAAGGTGTCCTTTTTTTCTTCTTTTGATCAGCAGACGTGGTGTTAGCAGATTTACGTTTAAATTGATTTGAATTTTTCATAATTATTTTAAGACAATAAAGTCTCCCACTTGGCGATTATCCTGACTTGGCACGATGGTTTGACCATTCAACCCCATTTGGGAAGAACCACCACCATCCATGAGGACAAGGTTTGTTAGATTGAAATCGGCAATTTGCTCCATAATAGCTTCATAGCCAGCACTTGTTTCACTGATCATCAGATAAAGATTATTAGCCTTATCATTACCGATAAAACTATGAATCATCCAATTGACAGAACCATCGTTTTCTTGCACTTTACCATCTTTAATCAAAATTTTACCAAAACTATAAGATTGTTCAGCACCATTGGCAATAATTTGACTGGCAGGGGTTGTACTGTCATAAGTCGTCATTGAGCCATCTTTGTTGATGACAAAGGCTTCATAGGCTCTCTTGTTTTCCCCCCAATTGGTCAAAAGTGCGCCGTTATTGATTTGAAAACCAGTAATATCACCTGTTTCCATGTTGAAGCCTGAAGCATTCATGATAAGCGCATCAGGATATTGAGTCATGACATCAGGTAAAACGGCTAAGGTTGGATGTGCAGATGTGGCTGTTTTTAAGACTTGGGGATTATGGGCTTTATAAATCGTGATGTTAGCAGTTGAAAGGTTTGTGAATTTCTCACTTTTCCCTTTAGACTGAACTTGAACCCAGTTAGCCTCACCAACACTTGCCACTTTTTCAGTTGTATCAGAGGCGATAGCTGAACTAGAGGAAATGACAGCAGCACTTTTAGAATCATCCACTTTAATTGGGGCGCTTCCTGCTGGTTTGTTCGCCGTATTTTTATCAAATGGTTTGATAAAAATAACAATTAAAATGCCTAAAATCAGGACAATCAGTATGCCTATGAGCAGTCCCACCCTACTTTTATTCTTTTTTCTTTTCATTATTTCATTATAAAGGGCTTTTGAAGTTAAGTCAAGCAAAGAACTATTGAAAACCACGGTCGTTTCATAAACTTTTTATTACGTCAGTCAATATCTTCTCATTCACCAAGCATTGCAATAGATTCTGCTTGACACTACCCCTTTTATTTACTTGTTTCAAATAAGTACGATGAGCTAAAATAGCGA
>NZ_BAAGGP010000091.1:0-9758 GCF_054658615.1 Pseudolactococcus yaeyamensis | reverse complement strand
GTAAAAAGAAGATGAGCATTCGTCTCAAACGTTTTTCGTTATCAATGACTTTTCCAGATTATTTGGCACAGTTGTTTTCAATGTGAGAGCTGTTATTTTTAAAAACACGCTTCCTATTTTGAGATTGGGAGAGAGAGAGTCATGCGTTTGTCGTGGAAGGAGTGTTTTAAGACGATAAAAACATTAAAAGTAACAACTTTTTTATATTCTCTCGAAATACATGTGCATCAATATTTGCGAAAAAGACTAAAAAAGCGTAAAATGAAAGGAGATATTTTAGAGAAAATTTTGTCAGCCCCCTAAGTTTTGGCTTCTGAGGCTGACTATCAAAAGGAAACTATTAACTTGTTAAAGAAATTTTCAAACATTGTCTCAACACGATTGGGATTTACAGCGTTTTTAGCCATTTTGTATTGGCTTAAAACGATATATGCCTACTTTTTTAAATTTGATTTGGACTTTGACAACTCCTTTCAAATTCTTTTAGCAGTCCTCAATCCTATTTCAAGTTCACTTTTATTGATTGGATTGGCACTTTATATCAAGAACACCAAGCTTTACTATATCGTTTCGTTGGTCATCTATGTTGCCCTGACCTTTTTGTTATTTGCCAATTCGACCTATTTTGGTGAATTTACCGATTTTATCACGATTAATACGATGTTAGCTACGGGTAAAGTTTCAGCAGGACTTGGTGAAGCTGCGGCCAATCTATTCAATCTTACAGACCTCGTCTTTATTATTGACTTTGTCCTGATTGGCCTCTTGATGTGGCGAAAAATTATCCGTTTTGATCAAAGAGCTTTTAACAAACGCGCAAGCTTTGCAATTACCTCGCTTTCCATTCTAGCCTTTACAGTCAATCTCTTCATGGCTGAAATTGATCGTCCCGAGCTTTTAAGTCGTGGTTTTTCAAATACTTATGTCGTCCGCTACCTCGGTCTCGTTCCTTTTACTGTCTATGATGGTATCAAAACTTATCAGACAAATCAGGTGCGTAAAGAAGCCAAACCGACTGATGTTGATGAGGTTAAAAAGTACATCACAGAAAATTATGCTAAGCCTAATCCAGAGACCTACGGCATTGCCAAGGGGCGAAATGTTATCTATATTCACTTAGAAAGTTTCCAACAATTCCTCATCAATTACAAACTTAAGGTCACTGACGAGGAAACAAAAGTTGAAAAAGAGTATGAAGTCACACCATTTCTTAACTCACTTTTCAGCTCAAAAGAAACTTTTGCATTTGATAATTTTTTCCACCAAGTCAAGGCAGGGAAGACTTCTGATGCCGAAAATTTGATGGAAAATTCCTACTTTGGTCTATCACAAGGCTCATTTTTCGTCAGCAACGGTGGTAAAAATACCTTCCAAGCTGCACCAAATATTCTGGCACAAGTTGGCGGTTATACTTCTGCTGTCTTTCATGGCAATACACCAGCCTTTTGGAATCGAAATGAGGTTTATAAACAACTAGGCTATGACTACTTCTTCAGTCAGACTTACTTTGACGTTGACAAATCAAATTCCTTCCAGTATGGTCTACATGACAAATATATGTTTGGTGATTCTATTAATTATCTGGAACACTTACAACAGCCCTTCTACACCAAATTCATCACCGTTTCCAATCACTATCCTTATGTGCAATTTGAGGGTTCTGAATCTGGATTCCCATTAGCCAATACCAAAGACGAGACGATTAATGGCTATTTTGCGACAGCTAACTATTTAGATACTTCTGTCAAAGAATTCTTTGATTACCTGAAAACAACTGGTGTTTATAAAAATTCGATTATCGTACTTTATGGTGACCACTACGGGATTTCAAACTCTCGAAACCCTGACCTGGCTGAATTATTAGGTAAGGACAAGGAAACTTGGTCCAACTATGATAATGCCATGCTCCAACGCGTTCCTTATATGATTGTCGTGCCTGGTATGGATAAAGGTCATGTCAATCACACTTATGGTGGTGAGCTTGACAATCTCCCAACGCTGCTGCATCTCCTTGGCATTGATAATAGTCAATATCCTGAACTTGGGCAAGATTTACTGAGTCCAGATCATCGCAACTTACTCGCCATGCGCTCAACCGATAACTGGGTATCTCCGAC
This sequence comes from Pseudolactococcus yaeyamensis, assembly GCF_054658615.1. Classification (NCBI taxonomy): domain Bacteria; kingdom Bacillati; phylum Bacillota; class Bacilli; order Lactobacillales; family Streptococcaceae; genus Pseudolactococcus; species Pseudolactococcus yaeyamensis. Next base: position 7,641 of record NZ_BAAGGP010000091.1, on the reverse strand, counting down.
ATTGACCAATTACTCCGATCGCATCTATAAGACGGAGACTGGTGAAGAAATTACCAATCCTGACCCGAATACTCAAGCTGAAATTGACAAAAACAATAAGCGGTCTGAGGAACTTTTGAAAATCTCAGATGCGATTACGACAGGAGACTTGATTCGTTTCTGGCCGAATGATGGCTTAAAATTGCTTGACCCGAATGACTACTCTTATGTCAAAGGTCTGAAAAAAGCTAAGGCCATTGAGAAAAAACTGGGGGACAAATCAACCTCTATCTACTCTCAAAATGGTAGTAAATCAACTCAAAACCTCTGGAAAACAGAGACTTACCAAGAACTGCATCCTGAATTTGCGACAGACAAGTCAGGTGAGTCATCTAGTAGTTCAAGTAAAAAATAATAACAAAAGAGGTTGGAACAAAAGTCAGAAATTGCTTATTTTTGACAAATTTTGAAACTGAAAAACCGCATGAAATCAACGTTTCTAGAAACGAATTTCATACGGTTTTCGTATTTCTGAGACTTTTTTCCCAGTCTCTTTTTGTTATTGGATTTCATGACTATTGTAGTAACCAGCCACCGTCTACTGAAATTAATTGACCAGTTATGTAATTGGCCTCAGAGCTAGCCAAAAAAACTGCTTGATGCGCAATGTCATCACCTGTACCACGTTTGGATAAGGGTAAGCGGTCAACTAAGGCTTGGTAAACTGCTGGGTCACTATATTTTTCTCTTGTCATATCGGTATCAATACTACCTGGTAAAATCGCATTGACACGAATGCCTTGTTTGCCTAAATTTTTGGCAAGGTTTTTCGTTGCTTTATTCAGTCCTGCCTTACTGACACCATAGATGAGATTACGTTCTTCATCAAATTTAGAAGCAATTGAGCTAATATTGATAATACTACCAAAATCATCTTGTCTGGATACGAATTGGGCAGCGAAAGCTTGCGATAATAAAATAGGTGCAAGCAAATTGACTTGCAGCACACGTTGGCTATCACTCAAGTTAATATCTGCTAGACTGGCAGCAACGGCTATACCTGCGTTGTTAACTAATATATCGACTGATTCTCCACCTAATAGGTCTTTTACTTGATTAAAAACTGCTCCAGCATCTGTCAGAACAGCCAAATCTAAAATCAAGCCTTTAACTGACTGGATGCCATTAGTCTGAAACTGTGACAAAGCTTGAGTTAGCGTTTCCTCACGAGTTGCTGTAATTACAACCTTGGCACCTTTAGCTGCAAAGCGACTGGCAATGGCAAAGCCATGCCGCGCGAGCCTCCAGTAACAAGGACGTTTTTGCCTTTAAAGTCTTGACTCATGACGTTGCTCCTAAAATTCTAGACAAAAACTGCTGAGTCCGCTCTTCTTTTGGAAACTCGAAAATTTCCTCAGGTCGTCCTTGCTCCACAATCACACCAGCATCCATAAAGACAACTTCGCTTGCTACTTCTTTAGCAAAGCCCATTTCATGCGTGACAACAACCATGGTCTTTCCGCCTTTAGCTAGAGATTTCATAATGGCTAAAACATCACCAACAAGCTCTGGATCAAGCGCACTCGTTGGCTCATCAAATAATAGCACTTTAGGTTCGGCTGCGATAGCGCGTGCAATACCGACACGTTGCTGCTGCCCACCAGACAACTGACTCGGATAATGATGCGCAAACTCACGCAAACCAACTTTTTCTAACACATCCTGAGCAATCGTTTTAGCCGCATTTTTGGATAACCCAAGACCATAAATCAACCCTTCTGTGATATTTTGTTCAGCCGTTTTATTCGCAAACAAATTATAATTTTGAAAGACAAAGCCAGTATGTTTTCGAATACCTTGAATATCTTGCTTTGTCGCATTGGCAATCTCAATCGTCTCACCGTCTAGCTCAATTGAGCCTGAATCCGCTGGCTCTAAAAAATTAATACTACGTAAAAGGGTCGTCTTCCCCGATCCCGAAGGGCCCAAAATAACGACCACATCGCCTTGGTTGACAGTTAAATCAATTCCTCTCAAAACCTCATGACTGCCAAATTGCTTGTGCAAGTTACGGATGTTCAGCATATAAAACTCCTTTCTCAACTCTCGAACTTACCAACTTTTTTGAAGGCATGCGTCTGTCTAGGGCGGCATAGTCGGCTAACTTTTTAAAAACGAACTGAATCCCAGTACACACTAAAATGTAGATAGCGAAGATGACCAGATAGCTTTCGGCATAATTATAGCCATAACTGGCCTGAATTTTGGCAATAGCGGTGATATCTTTTACAGTCATGACAAAAACAAGCGAGGTTCCTTTAACTAGCGTAATCGCAAGATTACACAAGTTTGGCAAGCTTGAAACCAAGGCTTGCGGTAAAATAATCCGAGCGTAAATATGAAAGCTTGATAGATTAGCCACCTTGCCTGCCTCAAACTGTCCACCGTCAACGGCGAGTAAAGCAGAGCGAAAAATTTCAGCGACTGCTGCAATGGCAACAAGTAAAAAAACGGCACAGGCGTAAAAGAGTGGATTGACCTTAAAGACATCAATGACAATATCATGCGATTTAAAAAAGGCATTGAGAAAACTTGGCACAAAGCTATAAAAGAGTAAAATCAGAAGTATCAGTGGCGTTCCGCGAATAATCAAGGTATAAAGTCGCGCTAATTGACTTAGGACTGGAATTTTTTTGAGTCGTGCGATAGCTAAAAATATGCCCAAAGGTAGAGCCGTAATCAAGGCGAAAAAGGTGATAAAAAGGGTCGTTGGGATGCCTTTTAAGCTTTCGATAAAAGTTGCTATTAAATAATCGATTACCATTATGTTTGTCCCTCCAATCTTTGTCCTTTATGCCGACTCAATACTTTTTCAAGCTGGAGACTGCCACCTTCTATAATCAGCGCTACTGCCCAATAAACCAAAGTCACTGCCACATAAGTCTCTAAGCCAAAATTGCCTAAATTTCTGGAAATGATGTTCTGCGCCTGCCCCATAATGTCGACATAGCCAATCATATAAGCCAGTGAGCCTTCTTTGAGTAAGGTCAGTAAATTATTGGCAATATTTGGCAGTGCCACGACTAGGGCTTGAGGTAAGATGATTCTAAAAAACGTTCTAGTCTCAGATAAACCACTCACCAAACCTGCCTCCGTCTGACCTCTTGGAATCGCCAAATAAGCTGCTTCAAAAGTAACCGCAATATTAGCAGAAAACAAGAGGACGAGTGCGCTGATGACAAAGACAGACTTTGGCCAGCCATTGATGTCTACCAAAAAAATGGTTTCAATCAACTTTGGAAAGGCATAGAAGACCAGAAAAATCAAAACAATCGGTGGTGTACAGCGCATGGTTGAAATATAGTGCTGAGCGATTTTGTACTTGACACTCCCTGTTTGCAAGTGCCATTTTGCCAAAACAATCCCTAAAAGTGACCCTAAAATAGCAGTCAAAACAACGATTTTTAGCGTTTGGGGGAATTTTGCGAGAATATCCGGTAAAACTGACCAGACACGCTCCAGATGAAATGGAATCATAGTGTTTACCTCATAGGCAAGCTAGTCTTTTATGTAGGAAAAGACATCCTCACCGAAATACTTATTAGACAGCTTCGTCAGCGTCCCATCAGCCTCAAGTTCTTTTATCGCTTTGTCATAAGCTTTGGCAAAAGCCTCATTTATCGCATTTTTATGGATGATTGGATAAGTTGGAATCCCTTTATAGGGCACATAAGTTAGCTTGCTTGCATAGTCATGGTAAGGCCCGTCAGCTGCAAGTACTGAATTGTCAAAGCTTAGTTTAATGTCGAAGAATCCATCGTAACGGCCTTCTAACAGCCAAGCGTAGGCATCACTAATTGTAAATTGATCGGCGGCATCTAATTTTATCGGGGTCTTAGGATTGGTAGCGTTGAAATCTTCGATGACCTTATATTGAGCATTTTGTGGGCTAATAGGAATGAGCTTACCGTTTTGTTTCGCAAAATCTTCAAGACTGCTATATTTAGCCTTGTCTTCCGTTCGGAAGGTAAGACCAATAACCGATGCTGCGATTTTTTCTTCTGGAATGATAAATTTCTGCTCACGTTCTGGCGTTTTCCAAGCACCTTTTGTGCCAATATCATATTTGCCAGACTCCAAACCAATCAGTAAATCTTCATCACTTGTTGGGTTGTAGTTGAATTTGTAATCAGGCAATTTTTCATCTACTGCCTTTAAAACTTGGACTTCAAAACCATCTGATTCACCTTTATCATTGACAAAATCGTAGGGTTTGTAGCTTTGCGTGTGGGCGACTTGGAGGACTTTCTCGACCTTCGCTTTAGCACCTGTGGTGGGCAACTTTTTACTTTGTGTCGTTCTGATAGCAACAACGGTACCGGCTGCAATGACGATTGCAGCGCTGATTAGGACTTTTTTATTTTTATAGAATTGGCTCATAGATTAACTCCTTTTAGTGTGTCTCAGCTAGTGTTTAAACGGTAACGGATGGTCTGACAGCAGCTTTTCGAGCTGTTTCTAGATGGCTTAAATCGATATCGCGTGGCACTGTGCAGTCAGCACCGATTAAGAAACGGGTATCATCGCCAAAGGCATTGATAATCTCTTGGGTTTCTGCTGCGATGTCGTCTGTCGTGCCTTGATAAAGGACATCTTTTATTGTATTGCCAAAACCACCTAGTAGGACTTGATTTGGGAAAATCGAGCGACCTTGTGCTAAACTAACACCTTCAACAGCAGTCGCCCAGTTGATGATGTCTGCGGGATAATCTGAAAAGTCGCTTAAGTGATTGCTTGCGCCCTCATAACCACAGATGTGTAAAATATTAGTGCCACCAGCAGCTTTGGCAGCTTCTAAAACTGTGACATCACTCGGCTTAATCCATTTTTCAAAAATCGTTTGATCTGAGGTGCTTTGAATGTTTTGTGTGCTGTAATAAATCCCATCAGCGCTGCCTTGTTTAATTACTGCTGCTACTAAGGTTGCGATGTCTTGACTCACGATATCAAAAATATGCTTAACGACCTGTTCACTGTGACCATTGACAAAATTAACCAACTGATTGTCACCGCCCAAAATAATTTTGAGGTAGGTTGCGGGGGCAAAAATATTATAAAAAGAAAAAATATCTTCACTAAACTGAGCGCGTTGAGCTTTGACAAGTGCGACTTGCTCAGTCAGCCATACGTTATCATGACCAATTGATGTGACCGCTAGCAAGTCACCATCACTTGCTGTAGACCAGTTTAAAGCAGTGGGATAATGAAAATAACCATCACTCATGAGTTTAATAAAATCTGGCTCAAATGCTGAGATGAACTTTTGATGTCCTGTTACATTATCAGCGATTAAATCTGGTTGACTGGTCGCCTCATCTAATTCATCTTTAAAGAAATGGTACCAAAAACCTGTTGGAATTTGGTCAATTGCTTGACCATCTAAAATGGCTTGAAATCTTGCTCTCTTTTCTGACACTCTCAAATCCTCCTAAAATATGGGTAGTAAATACAAATTATTAGCTAATGCTTGATATTATTTTAACCTCAATTTTTCAACTTTGCCTTTCTTTTTTTTAATCTCGGTGTTAATTTTTTTAATAGCATATTTTTAATCAATTATCTATACTCGTTTAAATTTATAAAGTATACGCAACTTTTGAACTATTTTTTATCAATTCGGTCAACGGCTAAGCGTTTGTCCATCGACTAAGATTTTTTCAAAAATCAAGTCTACTGTACATAGCGTGGCACGTAATGCGCTAAAGCACAAAGATAATAACCAAACGACGAAGTGGCGGAAAATAGTCAAAAGTGTATACTTTATATGCTTAAACAAGTATAAAACCTGTAATGGGGTTATTTATCATTACATTACACAAAGTACTTTGAGATTATTTATAAATATAAAAAAACAACTCCTAAACCTAATAGAGTTGTTTATAAAGTAATCGTAATCCCTTTTGAATTCCTAATTATTTTTTGCTAACATATACTGCTGCTTGTGTACCTGCTTGACGACCAAAGACGATGATATCTGCTACGGCATTACCACCGATTCGATTATCGCCATGGAGACCACCTGTAACTTCACCTGCAGCATAAAGACCTTCTATAATCGCACCATCTTTCTTAAGAACTTGTGTCTCAGGATTAATTTTAACGCCACCCATCGTATGGTGAATACCCGGAGAAACTTCAATCGCATAGTAGGTGCCTATGATATCATTTGTCATGCCTGTTGTTCGGCCAAACTCACTATCGGTTTGAGAAGCCACAGTTGCGTTCCATGTGTTGACTGTTTGTTCAAGTTCAGCTTTTGCAATGCCTGTTTTTTTAGCTAATTCGTCTAATGAACTAGCGGATGTCACCATCTCTTTTGAGATATATTGCTCAATAGCTTTGACCGCTTGTTTGGTTTTATCACCGAAGAGGATATAAGCCGTTTGCCCTGTTTGTTTAAGTTCAGCTTCTGAGACTTTATCACGCGTTGACATCTCATTTGTGAAGCGTTTCCCTTCTTTATTAACCAGAATTGCCCCTTCTCCACGGACAGCTTCTGTTACGAGATAACCTGTTTTCTTAAAGACTGTCGGGTGAATTTGAATTTTATCCAAATCAGCGGTTGCACCACCTAATTTTTCAATCATTTTGATACCATCGCCTGTTGACCCTGCTGCATTTGTCGACACATAGTCTTTCAAATCAGGACGATATTTTTCAATCATCTCTTTATTTGCACCAAAGCCACCTGTTGTCACAATAACCGCTTTAGCTGAGATTTTCTTCTTATCTGTTTCATTGACTAGGACTTCAACACCTGAAATCTTACCATCTTTTTCTTGAATCTGTGTCACATCACTATTCACAAAGAGTGGGATATCTCTACTTTTAATATTTTTTTCCAAACCTGCGACAAGATACTGCCCGATAGCTGACCCATCAGATGGGCGATGGGTTCTGGAAACACTCATGCCGCCTGTTGTCGTTAGATTATCTAAGACAATTCCATTTTGGCTTAACCAATCAATGGCACTGGCTGAATGATCCACAAAATAACGTAGCAAGGCTTGATCGTTAGTCCCACCACCACCTTTTAGGGTCTCATCAAAGAATTTTTGATTGCTATCAGCGATGCCTTGGACTGTTTCAACGCTTGTTTCTGACGCGTTCATCCCTGCTGATGATTTTGAGGTATTGCCACCTGCAACCGGCATTTTTTCAAGAATCACTGGATTCATACCGGCATCTTTTGCCTCTATCGCAGCAGTCATCCCAGCACCGCCCGCACCGATAATCACAATGTCATAACTGTCTTTCATCTCAGAAAGCGGGGTGTAGCTATTATCAGCTGAAGCCCCCGCAGTTGCTTCTGATTTTGATGGCTTAGGTTTGACTTCTTCTTTTTTACTACCACAAGCTCCGAGCATGAACATTGCCCCTACAGTTAAACTACCTGCAAGCATTTTTTGCCATTTTTTCATAACCCCCTCCTTAATTCTCCTCTATTTTTAATTGTAAGTTCACTTACAATAACTATTATAACAAATTATGATGCTAAAAATAACTTAAATTCAGATACATTTTTAAACTAAAAAGATTAAAATTTGTCAGATACATTTCCTAATCTTTTTGCCATTTGTTTTAAAATCATTTGAGCGATTA
>NZ_BAAGGP010000090.1:0-10172 GCF_054658615.1 Pseudolactococcus yaeyamensis | reverse complement strand
GCCTCAACTAGTGTACCGAGCAGCACGAGTAACAAAATATCACTAAGTTTATGTTTTACTTTTATTGCTTGGCGCGGATCTGTGACGCTTTCTAAATACGCGTAGATTTCGTACATCATGAACTCCCGTAATAGCTTTTCTTTTACTTTAACATAAATAGAGATACTAGGGAATTATTTATTTCATGCGTTTGTCGTGTTATTTTACAAAATATCTTGAAAATGAATATAATCTTTGATACAATGAAAGCAGTTGTGTGATATCACACAACTGCTAACCCTAAATAGCTAATGGAAACGAGGAATATAACATGGCACAAATTAGTGTAACACCAGAAGAGCTAAAACAACAAGCACAAGTCTACATTCGTTCAAAAGAACAAATTGAGCAAGCAATCCAACAAGTCAACCAAATGAATTCAACGATTGCGGAAGAATGGAAAGGTCAAGCCTTCCAAGCATACCTTGAGCAGTACAATGAACTTTATCAAAACGTTAAGAAGTTCGAAGATTTATTAGAAAGCATCAATCAACAGCTAAACAAATATGCAGATACGGTCGCTGAGCGTGATGCACAAGATGCACAGAGCTTTGGTTTTTAAACATGGGCGCCTATCAAGGCGCTTTTTGTGTATTTGTACGCTAATGGTTGGTGTTTTTGCGTTTTCTTTTCCAGCTGTAAAAGGAAATGCAGATGGTAAGCTTAAGTTGAACACAGATGTTTTGATAAATAATGGGGCTGGTGTCGGCGGAAGTGGAGAATTTCCTATACGTGGACAGTTGTTTTCTGGCGAGTTAGAAGAGCAGAATCAAAAATTTAAAGAAAGCCAAGCGCAATTAGCGAAACAAAAACAAACGATAAAGTTTGAAGAAAAGAGCACGCATAGCCTCGATATGAAGCCTGCGACAAAAAATTTATTTCAGGATTATCAACCTCAGGTTATAACAGGGGTGGAAAATAGTAACGAAAAAAATGGAATGAATTTTTATATGCTAGGTGGTGTTGGTGGTATCTTTTTGATGTTGTTAGGTATTCTAATTGGTAATAGCTGTGCAAAGAAAAAACGGAGAAGAAAACGTGTTTGAAATTACTTTAGTCATGCAAAACGATGAGATGGATATCGTTATTCCGAAGAAAGTGCCCTTTGGTCGCTTACGTTCACTATTACGTGCGCTATTTTGGGAACATGGAAATGCCTTACCAGAAAATATCCTTTTAAAAATTCAAGGTAAAACAGTCCGTTTACAAGATTCAGATTGGTTAAGCGATTTTGGTATTGGAAATGGCGAAAGAATTGAAATTGTTATAGGAGAAGGTGGAGAATCGCAATGAGACTATTTAACGGAGCAGACACGCTTGAGTTTGAGAAACAAAAACAAAGCATGCTTGTCAACTTAGAAAAAACACAAGTTAAGGTATCAGAATTAGAAGAAATCAACCAGTATGTTGTTGCGAAACAAACAGATCAAGGTGTGCAATTATGCTATACCCTACAAGAGGGACTTTTATCGTTTTCTCAAGCATCTAATCAGACCAAAACACAATTAGAAAAATTAGAGTTGGCAAATTTGTTAAGACCACTTCAGGACATCAAGGGAGATTATCAGATACCATTTATACATCCTGAAAATCTCTATTTTGAAGGTGAAAAGCTAAAAATTATTCATTTTGGCTTAAAAGGATTAGTTGCACCGCAAGTAGAAGATGTAGCTTTATTTTTAAAAGAGGTTAAAGCCCTGATTTTGTCTATCTTTCAGTCAAAAGTAACGTATGAAAAATGCTTAGAAGGCTTACCAAGTTTGAAAGATTCTTTTTCAAGACAACTCCTTGCTGCTGAGAATTTAGAAGAACTTTTTTCCTTTTTGAATACAGAATTAACAGTAGAAAAAGCGAAAATTAATCAATCAAAACGACTTGTTTCAAAAATTGGCTTTACAGTTTATCGTGTACTCGGCGTGATTGCGCTAGTCTTTGCAATTATCATGACATTTTTTTGTTATCGCTATAAAACAAGCAGTGATAAATCCGATGCAATCGTGACAGCTCAAACGAGTTTCATCACAAATAATTATGCTAAAACACAAACGGATTTAGAAAAATACAAACCTGCAGATTTACCGAAATCCGCAAAATATATCCTTGCTGTTTCATCAGTGAATTTGGCTGATTTAACTAGCGCACAAAAACAAACGATTTTAAATACTTTGTCTATCAAAACAGACAATAATACCCTTAATTACTGGGTCAATATGGGTAGAGGAAACTTTGATGAAGCCTTGAATTTAGCACAAAACTTAGGAGATGATCAATTAACACTCCTTGCCTACACGGATCTGTATCAAGCCACAAAACTCAATACGACTATGGCAGGGGACAAGAAACAAAAACGCCTGCAAGAATATAGGAAGCAGATTGAGGATTTAACGAAAAAGTTAGGAAATTGATGATATGACACTATTTGAAACAAATGAGGAACAAAAGCAACATCATTTCTCATTAGATGAACGGTTAAATCCAGATGAAGTAGTATTTGTCATTTTTTTGCTCAATGAAAAATTAGACAAAGTCACTTTGACGACTTCCCAACCTTTTTTCAATACAGAAAAGTACAAGTTTAGTATTGTCAATGATAACGTTTTTATAAATGGTTCAAAAACGGGCATAGGCAAGCAGGAGGTAGCGGGACAGTTATTTTTCATTGTATCACGAGAAAATGCTGAAACCAGTTACTTTATTCGCAATGAAACGAAAGATTTTATTTTTGGTAAGTCAGAAAACAGTGGTGTTCAAGTAGCAGACGATTCCCTTCTCATTCTTCATGAGCAAAATATGACGGTCAAATCACAAGGCGAAACAGTTTATCTTAATGATCGCTTGGTTGAAAAAACAACCATTATCGCAATAGAAGATGGTATGACTGTTTTGACACCATCATTTTATCTAGAAAAACGTCAAGATCAATGGAAAGTGACGAGTTTTTCAGATGCTGTTATTTTTAATCGAGACAAGTTATTAAAAGTCCCAAGAAATGATCTATATCCAAAAGATTTTCCAGACTATCGTAGAAGTCCTCGGTTAAATTTAGAAGTATCGAAACAAACTTTTAAACTTGATGCCCTAACAAAGGACAATTCTAAAGATAAAAATGGTCTGATGAAAATGTTATTACCACCTTTGGGAATGCTTGCGATGACAGGGGTTACAACGGTGTTGAGCGGTCGTAATCCAGTGATGATGTTAGGTATGGGTGGCATGAGTCTGATGACTGCGGGAGTTACGGTTTCTCAGTATGTCACAGATAAAAAAGAAAAGAAAAACGAAGAAAAAGAACAGGCATCTGATTATCAAGTTTATTTATTAAACGAAGTGAGTCAGCTAGGGACAGCTTATGAAGCAGAAAAGAAGATTTTGGGGTACCAGCAGCCTACACCATTAGAGCTTACGGAAATGGTGGCTAATTATGATGCGAGGATTTATGAGCGTCAACGTCATAACAAAGATTTCTTAGAGGTTTCGATTGGCTTAAGTGAACGACCATCGAAACTTAAAGTTGAGATTGGGGCAGATGCTAAAGATTTAAGTGAAGATGCAGCGCATTTGCGAAATCTTCAAGAACGGTACACGATACAACGGGATGTTGCGACACCGATAACATTAACGGATGCGACGATTGGATTGGTTGGTACAGATGAAGTTTTGAAAGACACGGTTCAAGCCTTGTTATTTCAGACGGCGTTTTTCCATTCTTATCAAGATGTGAATTTCATCAGTTTGGTGTCAAAAGAAGCCTATAAAGAAACATGGAAACCATGGCGTTTATTGCCTCACTTTAAATTGAGTGAAGTGAATATGCGTGGGCTTATCTATAATGAAAAACTACGTGATGTCGTCCTGAATGCTTTCTATCAACTCTTGATGAAACGTAAACAAGCAGTGAATGAGGCTGGAAAAGAGAAACCTCAATTCTCGCCACATTATATTTTTACGATTCAAGATGATACTTACCTTGCAGGACATGGCATCAATGAACTTTTAGCTGAGGATATGAGCGAGTTAGGCGTTACAGTGATTTGGTGTAAGGAAAATACAAAGTTGTTGCCTGAAACAGTAACGACCTTGATTGACCTACCTAATGAACAAGAAGGGCGACTCGTGAATGAAAACAGTGAGTTTGTGAATGAAACGTTCAAACCTTATGTATTACCTGAAAACTTGGAATATAGTGTGCGTAGGCTCTCAAACTTAAATCATTTGGAAGTAGAGAAAAATGCCGTGCCAGATAGCCTGTCACTTCTTGAACAATACGAAGTGAAGACGGTCGAAGAACTTGAGATTTCGCAACGTTGGCAAGCTGCGCAACCAAATAAGTCAATTAAGTCACTGATTGGCTGGCGAGGAAAATCAGACTATGCCTACTGGGATTTACACGAGCGTGCGCATGGTCCACACGCATTGGTCGGTGGGACGACTGGTTCAGGGAAATCTGAATTTTTAACCACTTATCTTATCGGTCTTGCGATTAACTTCTCGCCAGAAGATATTGGGATGTTGATTATCGACTGGAAGGGTGGCGGTATTGCCAATACCTTAGATAAGTTACCTCATTTTATGGGTGCGATTACCAACCTTGATGGTGCGGGTACAGCACGAGCACTCGCAAGTATCAAGGCGGAGTTAGCTAAACGCCAACGAGAATTTGCCAAGTTTGGGGTTAATAATATCAATGGCTATATGTCGCTTTATAAAGAGCGCCTAACACCGAAAGAAGACGTCAACTATCCAACTAAACCCTTGCCACATTTGGTATTGGTTTCGGATGAATTCGCAGAATTGAAATCAAATGTACCTGAATTCCTAGATGAATTAACATCAGTAGCACGTATTGGGCGTAGTTTAGGTGTTCACTTAATCTTAGCGACCCAAAAACCAAGTGGTGTCGTCAATGACCAAATCGAAGCCAATTCTAGATCAAAAATTGCCCTCAAAATGGCAGGAGTACAGGATTCAAATGAGTTACTGAAAACGCCTGATGCGGCACATATTACTAATCCCGGGCGTGGGTATCTCAAGGTCGGAGAAAATGAAGTTTATGAACTATTCCAAAGTGGCTATGCGGGCGTCCCTTATGATCCAGAAGCTAGTCAAGAAGAAATCGTCGATGAACGCATCTATAAAATCAACGACCTTGGACAGTACGAATTGGTTTACGATCCGGGCGAAGAGGTCAAACAAGGTAAGGATACAAGTGATTTAGAGACGCAGTTGGAAAAGGTGATTTCAGAGATTGATAAGACCTTTGAACAAACAAATTATGCCTTACCAGATAAACCATGGTTGCCAAACTTGGGAGAAAATATAGCGACACCACAAGTTGAAACTGAGGGGAAACGTCACCTCAAAGTGCCATTAGGTTTACTGGATATACCAAGTGATCAAACACAAGAGAACTATGATTTTGATCTTACCAAACATGGTAATACCGTTATCTTTGCGAGTAGTGGCTATGGTAAATCGACTGTTCTTCAAACGCTGGCTTTGAATTTGGCGAAAGTAAACACGCCGGAACAAGTCCAGATGAACCTACTGGACTTTGGGAACAATGGTTTATTACCGCTCAAAGACTTGCCCCACGTGGCTGATATTGTGACACTTGAAGAAGAAGAAAAACTTCAAAAATTGTTAGATGGCATCGCTGAAACACTCGCAGCTCGTAAAAAACAATTTAAGACTGCAGGTGTTGCGAGTCTTGAACAGTATGAGTCTAAGACGAGAGAGTCTCTACCAATCCTTGTCAATATCTTGGATAATTATGATGGCTTAAGTCAAAATGACAAACGTAAGGAAAGTATTGATAACTTACTTTTACAAGTGTTGCGTGATGGTGCTAGTCTAGGTGTGTATCTTGTCTTTACAGCCAGTCGAACCGGTGCGGTTCGCATGAACATGATGAGTGCGATTTCAACTAAAATGGCTTTATATCTCAATGAAGAAAGTGAAATCACCACTATCATGGGACGTGAGAAAGTCCTTCAAGAAGCCAAAGTCGGTCGCGGACAGGTCATGGTGGATGTGCCAAGGGCGATTCAATTTTATTTGCCTGTTGAGGGAGACAACAGTACGGAGATACTGGAGAATCTTGAGAAGGAAGTTTCGACCCTTGACGAAAACTGGACAGGTGTGAGACCTGCGAAGATTCCGATGGTTCCTGAACTATTGACAGCTACACAATTCAATACTGTAGTGACTGAAAAAGAGGATAATAAATTCTACATTGGTCTAAATAAAGCAGATTCAGCAGTAGAGAGTTTTGACTTGTTTACTGGTGATAGTATTGGGATTTTTCCAGCGAATAAAAAACAGCTTCATTTATTAGCACCTTTTGTATTTAAAGAAATACTTCGACAAGAAAAACAAGTTATTCTAATTGATGCTTTGAAAAGTTTAGAGCAGTTTGAAAATGAAGTTTCTATCTATATCTCGAAAGAAAAAATAACAAATCAATTAGACGATATGAAAGAAGCAATAAGTCTCTTAATTGAAGCAAATGATTTGGATAAACAAAGCATTATTATTTTTAATGGATTGGCAGACATTTTATCTAAATTAGGAAATCAACAAGCACAATTCATTGATATAATTGAACAAAATTCAGACCAAAAACAATTTATTTTTATGGATTATGTGACAAATGTTGGTAATAACTTTGCTATGCCAACTGTTGTGACAAGAGAAAATGTTCAGGTTATCTTATTTGGCGGTGAACTCAGTGCGCAACATTTCATTGAAAACTTACCGGCAGCAATTAAAAATGAAAAAGTGAATCCAAATGTTTTACATTGTGTAAGGGATGAAGAATTATCACATATCGTCATTCCTGTAGAAAAAGAGGAGTAGAGAGTTGGCAATAGAAGAATTAAAATTTTTAGGTCTTGGTTCAATGGTCGAAGTAGAAGACATGGACGCTTTAAAGGATACAAAATATGTTGTGATTGCACGTGCGGTTGGTAAAAATAGCAACGATGCCACTGTTCTTCGTTATATGCTTGCACCACATCCTTTTGGAGATGTCCCCAAACAAAAAGATAACATTTTAATTGTTACTGATAATCAAATTACGAAAATTCATGTTGAAGGATACGTAGATATAAAAGATGATCAGTTTCTTGAAGAGTTACTTGGCAATTTGAGTCAAACCGTTTCTAGTGAGAATACAACCACTACCAAGATTTCTACTAATCAGGCTTCTGAAGATGAGGAAGAGAATAAAAAGGCTGAATTACTTGCTCAGGAACAAGCCGAACGAGATGAAGCAAAACGTTTGGCATATGAAAAAGAACAACTGAGAAGAGATCCGTTTTACAAATTTAGAAAGAAAGTAGAGGAATAGAAAATGCCAAGAGCAATCCGTTCAGATGTAGGTTCGGCACAAGGTGCAGTTGCCAAATTTAATAATTTGGGTAAACAAAAAGGACAGCATTTTGATTTAAGTAAAAGTAATATCGCAGGGATGAAACAAGCAGTAGAAGTCTCTAATCATGTGGTAGAAGATTTATCGAAATTGCAATCTTCTGTCAAAGCAAAAGCAGATAAATTTCCACAACTAGCTCGGGTCATTGAACAACGAGACAAACAAGATAGTATTAGTTTTACAGAAATGGATCTGGGGTTTGATTAACAATGAAAGATAAAAACTCAGAAAAACGTTATGAATATGATATTCAAATTTTGGATAAAGAAAGAGCCATCGAAGAATCTCATCAGGAACAACGCCAAACAGAAAGAAGCATTGAAGATTTCACAAATCAGATGAACCAAACATTTCGAGAACTTCAAGACATTGAAGAAGCGTTAAATGAAGGACAAACTTCATTTAGTGAAATGGAACAAAAAAGACGATATGTAAGCAATTTACTTGCGCAACAACAAGAAGAAGTGTCTACTCAATATCGAAAAGAACACACCCTTATGGAAGATGAGCGAGAACAACTCCAAAAAGAAAGGAACCAACTATCATGGGATTAGTCTATAGTCCGTCAGAGTCCGAGGGTCTGGTCAATGCGTTACATAGTAACATTACGACAGCTCAAAGCATGATTGATGATTTGAATAGTGCAAGTAGGCATTTGGTAGATGCAGTGAATGGTCGTGCTTTGTCTGGCGCAGCTTATACGGCAGGAAAAGGCTTGTTTACAGAATTAGTTATACCAACGATTTCTAAAGCGACATCGACACTTGAGCAACTGAGAACAAAACTCAGTCAGTATGAAGGCTATGCTGGGGCAGCAGGTGGTGAGTTGCTCGATGAAGATAAACTAAATCAGCAGTTGGAGTTATTAAGAGCACAACAATCATCTATGGCATCACAAATCAATTTTTATCGGATGCAGTCCTACCTCTACCCTGAAAATGCAGAGATGAATCTCATGTATTCAAATTTTCAGAGTCAACTTTCAAGTTATATGGGTACGACGGCAGATGATATCCAAAAAGTGCAAGATAAGCTCAAGAGACTGCATGAATTCAATAGTCATGTGAATGGGTTGTTTAGCGATAGCTTAGATGAGTTTAAAACTATATTGCAGATTATGGCTGCGATTACGATTGATACTGCTGGAAATTATATCTTAAAGTTCAATAATAATAAAGACTTTAAAAAGTTTAAAGACCTTGCAAGAAGTGGTGGTTTGCCTAAAGAAATTGCGAAATCTGTACTTTCTCAGGGAACAATATCAACAGCACTTAAACAAGCTGGGAGAGGATATAGAATTGCAGGGCTAAGAAAAGGTGCCTTATCAAATAACAAAACGCTTTCTAGAACAGCTCTTAGGGCTAGAGCAGCCAAACAATTGGGTGATGACTTAGTTGATATTGGGAAAGGTGTTGGCAAAAGTAAAGTATTAAAAGTAGCGGGCGTTATCGGAACAGCACTAGATATCGGTTTAGACTATGATGAACAGATGTCTAAGTATAATGACAATGGTAGAGCTTTGAAGAATACAGCAGCTCATACGGCAATAGGAGTAGCTGGTTCAGAAGTGGGTGCTTATATTGGAGGAGCGATTGGAACGGCAATTCCTATTCCTATATTTGGTACTGTAATTGGTACAGTAGCGGGTGCAGCTATCGGAGGAGCAGTTGGATATTTAGGAAATAAAGCTTATGACTGGGTTGAAAGTGGAGAAGCAGGAAAATTTGTAGATAAGACTGCTAAAAATATCTCAAAAGGTGTTAATAGTTTAAAAAATAAGGCTGGAGATATATTTGCAGGATTTGGCAAGTCTTTAGGAAGTGTGTTTGCGTGAGGAATAAAGCTAAAATTGTTACTCTTATGAAAGTTACAGAAAATTCAGGAATATACTTTGATTTCTTGAAAAACACTCCATATATTCAACATTTTAGAAGTCCTTCATTTAATAAAGAGATTGTCTATTCTAGGAGTGTAACGTTTTGGTTGAGTAGACTCTTATTGGTAGGTGCTACCATTATTGGGATTATCATAGATAAATTTTTTGTTCTCCCTGTGTTAATGAGTTTGGTAATTGCATATAGTGTTGGTATTGTATTAGGAAAAATCTTAATACAATTAATGCTTACAAATTTTATAGACAGAAAAGAGTATAGAAAAATAGAGAAAGAGGAAATTCTTCAAATTCTTTCAAAAGGAAAAGAATTTTGGATATTAAGATTAACAGAAATATTTTTGTATTTTGGTTTAATTATCGTCTCTATAATTTTATTATCTCAAGGGATATTAAAAGGAAAAGATTTTATTATGTTAATTGTTACAACCTTTGGTATAACTTTATTGCATGATACTGTATATCCTAAAAGGAGATTGAAAGCGAGAAAAATACTAAAGCAACAGTTAAAAGCAGGTGTTTTTGATGTTTAAATATTGGACTGGGTTGAAAAGTGAGGAAGCAGGGAAGTAGATAGGACTGCTAAAAATATCTCAAAAGGTGCTAATAGTTTGAAAAATAAAGCAGGAGAGATATTTTCAGGATTTGGTAAGTCCCTAGGGAGTGTATTCGGATGAAAAAATTATCTCTGGATTTAGGAATAATTTCTGAGAATAAATCTGTAAAATTTGATTTTAGAAATCAAACTACTTATATTGAAAATTTTGAAATTGTTGGAACACAAAAAAAAGGAGGTGAATATTCAAAAGCTAA
>NZ_BAAGGP010000089.1:0-10397 GCF_054658615.1 Pseudolactococcus yaeyamensis | reverse complement strand
TCCTCCTCCCGTGCTTTGTAGTTTACCTTCTTCTGATTCAATTATATCGTATAGAACGAGAGTGCGCACTCGTTTTCATCACTATTTGATTCGCCGAGCGCAGCGAGTAGAAATGGAACTTAAAATGAAACAAAAAAATCAAATTTTGTATCAGAAAGTATTTGATGCCTTAAAAGCTGATTTAATCAGTGGTAAATATGAAGTTGGTAGTTTTTTTCCAACTGAAAATGAGTTAGAGTTGCGTTTTGATGTAAGTAAGATAACGGTTCGCAAAGCCCTAGATTTACTTGTCGAAGGGGGGTATTTGTATAGACAAAGTGGCATGGGGACTAAAGTTATCAGTAATCAGCCGATAAATGTCTTTAATAAGGCTAAAACATTTACAAAAATTTTAAATGATCATGGTGTTACCGTTCAAAATACTGTTGTTTATGTTGGCAAGTCTGAAGATGACGTAATCAATAGTAAATTTGGTTCCGAATCTATTTACGAAATTCATCGGGTGTATGCGTTAGATGGTGTGGCGAGTATCTTTGTTAAACATTATTTTTCTTTGAAAAATCTAGCTAGTCTACCTGAAAAAGAGGCCAATCAATTCTCCTTTTATTCATTTTTATCTAAACAAGGGGTTGAAATTTTTGAAATTGAAGATGCTTTTAGTGCAAGAAAAACACCAAAATGGTTGTCGACTGTTTTACCGACGATTTCAGATGTTTTTCTAGAAAGAACGCGGACATCCTTTTCTGAATTCGGACAACTTGTGGAATATACAATCTCCTATTACGATGCTGAAAAAACACCTTACCTCATAGATTATCAAGTTTGAGAAAATTTGATTTTCTTTTTTATTGACAAAATTAACATTATAATGTTATACTTGTAGACAAGGAAACGCTTTCAACTGTGTTTTCGATTTTATCGTTGGTAGTCGGCACTTTGAAGGCAAGTCTTATTTTTTTGATGACGAAGACGTTCGTTCAAGACTCACGCCAAAATCTATAGACAAAGCAGTCGACTCAATATCTTACTTATAAGGAGTCTGTATGAACGGATTAATTACATTTTTGGAGCAAAAGGTTTCACCTATTGCTGCTAAAATCGGCGGACAGCGGCATATGCTTGCTGTCAGAAAAGGTATCATTTCCACCTTACCTTTGACTTTGGTTGGCTCATTTTTCGTTATTTTTCTTAATTTTCCAATTCCAGCTGTCGCTGAGAAATTAACACCCTATTTACCTATTTTAGATATCCCTTATCGCTTTACAGTTGGTATTCTAGCCCTCTATGCAACATTTGGCATTGCAAGTTCCTTAGCTCAGAGCTATAAACTGGATCAACTGACGGCAGGGATTATTGCGGTCATGTCCTTTATCGTCACAAGCATTAAACCGGTTCGCTTGTTTGAAGAAGTTTCAAAAACAGAGCTCCAAACGGAAATTGTTGCAGCTGGTCGTTATCTTAACATTGCAAATCTTGGGGCACAATCTCTATTTGGCGCGATTGTCACTGCTCTTATTTCTGTTGAAATTTATCGTTTTATGAAAGTTAAAAATATTACGATTAAAATGCCAGAAGGTGTGCCACCAGAAGTTGCCAATTCATTTATCGCACTATTCCCAGCAGGTGCTTGTTTAATTCTTTTTTGGGTCATTCGTCATATGCTTGGTTTTGATATCAATGCAACGCTTTCGAATTTACTGATGCCATTGCAAGGTTTCCTTGCAGGAAATAGCTTACTTGGAGGGCTTGTCACAGTATTCTTAATCTGTTTCTTCTGGATTTTAGGGATTCATGGTCCTGCAATTATGGGACCGGTAATTCGTCCTTTCTGGGAAAGTTCGATTGCTGATAATATGGAGGCTTTTTCAAATCATGTGGCAGCGACTGACATGCCAAATATTTTTACGGAAATGTTTTTACAATGGTTTGTTTGGATTGGTGGTGCGGGTGCAACTTTAGCGCTTGTCTGCTTATTCTTGACATCTAAATCTGCATATTTGAAAGAATTAGGAAAAATTGGTTTCTTGCCAGGTCTATTTAATATTAATGAACCGATTATTTTTGGGGCACCGATTGTGATGAACCCGACCTTAACGATTCCATTTATTTTGTCTCCTATGGTAATGACGGTCATCGCTTATCTTGCGACGATTACACATATTGTGCCGATGACTGTTTCTCGAACTGTCTTTACAGTGCCTTCGCCAATTGGTGCGATGATGGTAACAAACTGGCATATCATGGCTGGTATTCTTGTTGTGATTAACTTCTTAGTGAGCTTAGTGATTTACTACCCATTTTTCAAAGTTTTTGAAAAAGAACAGATTGCCTCTGAACTTGCGGAAGGTTAAAAAATATCTTTGGCGAAAGCCAAAGTTACATAGTTATTCAATTTGTTCACTTTAAAATGTCATCAAATGGCCTAAAAGTATGATATGAGTGAGCAAAAAAACATAATGAATTAAATTTAAAGGAGCTGCCATGACATATGATGTAGCGATTGTTTCAGTCATAACTTTTATCATCAGTATGATTTGTTTAGAGAAAAATCGTGTTCCGATGTTTGTTAAGACACTATCTATGCTTAAAATAGTCCCGCTTTGTTTGCTTGCGATTTTGCTTAGCATGGGGTTGACTGTTTTGACCCACTTGCTTTACTTCGTGATTGTCGTGACAATTATGAGTGCCTGTCTTATTTTCTGGCGCTATCATAAACATACCGAGGCATGGGGTCAAATGGAGGAGAAAAAATAATGTTTAGAAGATTAGGTTTATCAGTTTATCCAGATAATAGTGTATTTGAAGAAGATTTAGCTTATATTACATTTGCCAAATCTCAAGGTTTTGAACGCATTTTTATGTCAATGCTTGAAGTGACTCAAGGTAAGGTAGTCGTTGCTGAAAAATTTTCTAAGATTATTTCAGCAGCTAAAAAATTAGGTTACGAAGTGATTTTAGATATTGCACCTAATATTTTTGATGAGTTACAAATTTCATATGATGATTTAAGTTTTTTTGCTGAATTGGGTGCAGACGGATTGCGCTTGGACGCTGGTTTTGACGGTAACAAGGAGGCGACCTTATCATTTAATCCATATGGCTTGATTATCGAGTTAAATATGTCAAATGATGTTGCTTATCTGGATAATATCTTGACCTATCAGGCAAATGAACCTTATATTTATGGTTGTCATAATTTTTATCCGCAAGAGGGGAGTGCCTTACCGCTTGATTTCTTCGTATCATGCTCAAAACGGTTTAAAAAGCATGGCATCAGAACAGCAGCGTTCGTCTCTAGTCAAGTTGCGACAGGCGGTCCTTGGGATATCAATGACGGTTTACCAACACTTGAATTGCACCGTCACTTACCAGTTGAGGTGCAAGCTAAACATTTGTTTGCAACAGGTTTGATAGATGACGTCATCATCGGCAATGCCTATGCGAGTGAAGCAGAGTTGGTGGCGCTAGGTCAGCTTAATCGCTATCAAATCGAATTGACAGTTGATTTTTTACCGACTACTAATCCAGTAGAACGTGAGATTGTGCTGAATAATCAGCATTTTAGACGTGGTGATATTACTTCACAAATGGTGCGTTCAACGCAAGTTCGTAAGGATTATAAACAAGAAAATCCACGACATGATAACGAGCAAGTTTTCCAAGTCGGTGATGTTACGGTTGGTAATGATCTTTTTGGTAAGTACAAAAATGAGCTACAAGTTATCTTGGAACCTCATACAGATTCACGGAAAAATAAGGTAGCTCAGATTCAAGAAAATGAGTTGATATTACTGGATTATATTCAACCTTGGACAAAATTTCGTTTTAAAGAATAAGATGGAAAGAAGATGAATAGATGTATGATTTAATCATAAAAAATGCTAGAACGCTAGATCATCAGACGATTGATGTGGCGATTAAGGATGGTAA
Source organism: Pseudolactococcus yaeyamensis (assembly GCF_054658615.1). NCBI lineage: Bacteria > Bacillati > Bacillota > Bacilli > Lactobacillales > Streptococcaceae > Pseudolactococcus > Pseudolactococcus yaeyamensis. The sequence goes on along the minus strand of NZ_BAAGGP010000089.1, from coordinate 6,467 downwards.
GATTTCAGAGATCAGTGCTAGGATTGCAGCTGATAGTCAGGAAATATTTGAAGCCAATGGTCAATATATTTCAGCAGGTTGGATCGATGCCCACGTGCATTGTTATGAAAAGATGTCACTTTACTATGATTATCCGGATGAAGTTGGTGTGAAAAATGGTGTCACCACCATTGTTGATGCAGGGTCAACCGGTGAAAATAATATTCGTGAGTTTTATGAGATAACTAAAAAATCTAAAACCAATGTTTATGCACTTTTAAATATTTCAAAAGACGGGATTGTGTTTCAGGATGAATTGTCTGATTTAACAAAGGTGAATGAAGCTAAAAATTTAGAACGTATCCAAGAGTTAAGCGAGTTTATTATTGGCATTAAAGCGCGAATGAGTAAAAGTGTCATTGGGCAAAATGGTGTCAGACCTTTAGTCATGGCTAAAGCACTTCAAAAGAAGGCGAACTTACCACTCATGGTACATATTGGGACAGCGCCAGTTGAGTTAGAGGAATTGATGAGTTATTTGGATGCTGGTGACATTGTCACACACTGTTTTAATGGCAAAGACAATGGTATTTTAGATAAAGCTGGTCGGATTAAGGATTTTGCTAAAAAGGCATATGAGGCAGGCGTCCATTTTGATATCGGACATGGGACAGAAAGTTTTAATTTCCAAGTAGCCATGCAAGCAAAATCTGAAAATATCTTAGCAAACTCTATTTCAACTGATATTTATTCGAGAAATCGTTTGGATGGACCAGTCTATAATCTAGCTACAACAATGGAAAAATTGATGTATGTCGGTTATTCACTTGAACAAGTCATTCATCGTGTTACGCAGACACCAGCAAAAGCTTTGAGACTTAGCAGTAAAGGAGAGTTGGTTATCGGTTACGATGCAGACATTACTTTATTTAGAGTAACAGATGATTCATCTAAGCAGTTAATTGATTCAAATCAAGAGACGGTTAAAACTTCTGTCCAAATTCAGCCGACAGCTGCGATTATTGCTGGAAAAGTCTATGAGATAGATTGAGGAGAAAAAATGACAATTCATCAAAAATTTAATTTAAAGCAAGTCATCAATGCTTCAGGTAAAATGACAATTTTAGGTGTTTCAAAAGTTAGTGACAAAGTTGCACGGGCACAAAAAGAGGCAGGACAAACTTTTTTTGAAATGGCTGATTTAACGGTTAAGACAGGCCAGTATATTGCCAAGTTATTAGACGTGGAAAACGCCACAGTCGTCTCAAGCGCAAGCAGCGGTATTGCCTTGTCAACTGCTGCAGTGATTGGGCAAGGAGATATTTATCACGCCTATCATCATTTGACGAATCGGATAACTAAACGCGAAATCATCATACCCAAAGGCCATAATGTCAATTATGGTACAGGTGTTGAAGTCATGGTCACACTAGGTGGCGGACAATTGGTAGAGGCTGGCTGGGCAAATGAATGCACGCCAGAGCAAGTTGAAATTGAGATAACCGACAAGACGGCAGCCCTGCTCTATATTAAAAGTCATCATACCGTTCAAAAAAGTATGCTGACGATTCCGCAGATGTCTGAAATCGCTAAAAAGCACAATTTACCTTTGATTGTTGACGCAGCCGCTGAAGAAGACTTGAAAAAATATTATGCGGCCGGTGCTGACCTCATCATTTATTCAGGTGCTAAAGCAATTGAGGCACCGTCAAGTGCTATGGTAATTGGTCGAGACCCTTATATTCCTTGGATTCAACTTCAAAATAAAGGCATTGGACGTGCCATGAAAATTGGTAAAGATAATATCATTGGTTTTGTCACTGCTTTGGAAGACTATTTAGACAATGGTAGTGAAACTGGAGATAGTATGAAAGCGCGTCTCGCGCCATTTATTACGGAACTTAATGCTATCTCAGGCTTATCAGCAAAAGAAGTTCAAGATTCAGCAGGACGAGATATTTATAGAGCGAGTGTTAAAGTAACCTCAGATAAAATCACAGCTTTACAAGTTATTGCAGCCTTAAAAGAAGGTGATTTGGCAGTCTACACACGAGAATATCAAGCCAATAATGGCATCATTGAGTTTGATATTCGGGCAGTTAATCATACAGAAATGTCCGCAATTGTCAATAAATTACAGACAGTGATGGAGTCTCAATCATGAAAAATATTTTAGCTTTTGGTGAGGTGATGTTGCGGTTGTGTCCACAACACTATAAAATGCTTGACCAAACAGATACACTTGACATGAGTTATAGTGGCACGGGGTTGAATATCTTATCTGGTTTAGCAAGAAATGGTGTACAGACGAGTTTGCTTACGGTATTACCAGAAAATCCAGTCGGTCATGCTGCGGCGGCAAGTATTAGAAAATTAGGTGTTCGAGATAATCACTTGATTTTTAAAGGTAGTCATATTGGAACCTATCTTTTGGAGATGGGTTATGGGAATCGTCCGAGTCAAGTGACTTATCTTAATCGAAGTGAAAGTGCTTTTTGTACAACTGAAATTTCAGATGGTCAGATGCAAGCAGCTTTATCTGGCGTAGATTTAGTGCATATTTGTGGTATCGCTTTATCCACTTCAAAAATCGGTAGAGAAAATGCATTACGACTTGCTAAAATGACGACTGCCATGTCAATCCCACTTTGTTTCGATTTTAATTATCGGATGAGTTTGGTAAAACCAGAAGAGCGTTCAGGTTTAATTGCTGACTATAAGCAGATTCTTAAAGAGGCTAATATTGTTATTGGTGGTAAGAAAGATTTAACTTTGCTTTTAGAAATGCCTTTTGATGAAGAGCATGAGTCGCTCGCAGATTTATATCAACGCTTTGTACATGATTATGATTTGACTTATTTTTGTGGCACTGAAAAATCAGCGCAAGGTCATTTCAAACTTGTTCGTGGCTTTCTTGCAGATAAGGAAAACATTGTTTTTTCAGACGATAAAGTTGTGATGACTTATGATCGAATCGGCACAGGCGATGCTTTTGCAGCGGGTATTATTCAAGGCTTGATGGTTGATCAATGGTCGCTACAAGATACGGTAGACTTTGCAATAACAAGTACTCAATTAGCACATACGACCTATGGTGATAGCCCCGTTTTAACCAAAAGTTTTATACAAGAAAAAATGAAACATGACGATCTGGATGTCATGAGATAAATGATTTAAATAGATAATGGAGAAAAAAATGAAAAAAACACCTAACTACCTTGAAGACCGTCTTTGTCTAAATGTTTTAGCTAACTCAGTTGAGAATGCCAAAGCTTGTTATGAGGCGGCGCAAGGTCATGTTGTCCTTGGCGTTCTGTCAAAAAACTATGACACAGATGAAGCAGCTATCGAAGATATGCAACGTTACATTGAGGCGACTGACAATGCCTTATCAGTTGGACTTGGTGCAGGTGATCCAAACCAATCAGCAATGGTTGCACGTCTTTCAAAAGTTTTACAACCACAACACGTCAACCAAGTCTTTACTGGTGTTGGCGCAAGCCGTGCTCTTTTGGGACAAGATGATACGATCATTAACGGACTTGTTTCACCAACTGGAACTGTCGGTATGGTTAATTTAGCAACAGGTCCTTTATCATCTCAAGCACCAGCAGCGATTGTTCCGATTGAAACAGCGATTGCATTATTAAAAGATATGGGCGGTAGCTCAATCAAGTTCTTCAATATGAAAGGTCTTGACCACATTGAAGAATACAAAGCAGTTGCTAAAGCTTGTGCAGAGAACGATTTTTATTTGGAGCCAACTGGTGGGATTGATCTTGAAAACTTCCAAGAAATCGTTCAAATCGCAGTAGATGCAGGTGTTAAGAAAATTATTCCTCACGTTTATTCATCAATCATTGACAAAACAACAGGAGATACAAAGGTTGAAGATGTTCAAACATTGCATGCCATGATGGCGGAAACTTTGAAATAAAATAAGTTAAGTTAGCATTTCGTCTCCAATCCCTTTGACATTAATATGTTAGGGGGATTTTTTATTAGCTGTGTGTTTGAAATTGCACGAATTACTCGTGCAATTTAACTGTATTTTCAAGTGATAAAATTCATTGTATACTAAGTTTATAAGATATTGATCGGCTCTATGTTCGCAAATGCCACCGCTTAACCGAAGCGTTAATGTAGGTCGAGTTTTAAGGTTTCACCTAGTGAATCGCAGAGGAAAGGAGAAGAAAAATGCAATTAACGCAAAGGGAAATTGATACAACGATAGAGTTACTGTCATCACGTGCTTCTAAAACTGCCGTTGAGTTAGCCGCTTTAAATAAAATCAGTCCTAGAACGTTGAAAAGCGATATCACAAACATTCGCAAATGGCTAAAGGAAGCGCAGGTTTCATTAGTTTCTAAGCCTGGTCTTGGTTACTTTATAGAAGGAGATGATTTAACCTGTAAAAAATTGCTCAATCAATTATTAGGGACTGAACGATTAGGTGCACCATTGGACGCTGAGATGCGAAAAAAACAGATGATGATTCAACTTTTGCTGTTTGAAAAACCCATTAGTTCCACCTCATTTTCAGATGAATACGGCGTTGTCAAAAATACGATTATTTTTGATTTACAACAAATCAAAAACCTGTTTATTGCTAATGATATTCAACTTGTTGCCAATCATTTAGGATTTAGTGTTGCAGGTGAGGAACGACAGCGTCGCTTATTGTTAGAAAAGTTGATTCAAGAAAACTTTACCGATTATGATTTATTCATGATGATGTCAAAATTGACAGATTTTGAAAAAGAGGCAGAAATCAGTTACTTCGACTCTATTTTGCCACCAACATTTTCTGTCTATTATGATTCTGTTTTAAAATTGATTGCAACGCATCTTTCAGAGCAGATTATTCATGAGACACCTTATTTTGAACTTTTTACCTTGGCACTTAGATTAACCATTTCATTGGTACGCTTAATTGAGGATTGTCCGATTGGCAATGGGGAAGAAGTACTGGATGTAACAGAACAAACAGGGTTTACGGTTTCGCTACTAAGTGAGCTGGGAAAGATTTACCATAAGCCTTTACTAAAAGCGGAATATGATTATGTTTATACAGATTTAAGTGCGACGATGCCTGTCAATGTACTGGAACTCACGAGTCAAATGGTAGAGTTTGTAACGCAAGAAGTACAAATCCCTTTTAATGAAGATAGTATTTTATTTCAGAATTTAGCAGCACATCTCACTTTAAGTCTGGAACGAACTCATCACTACTTGAATGGTTATAATCCCTTCTTGAAGGAAATCAAGAAAAATGAGACGCCCCTATTTGAAAAAATAAGGCAAATTGTCGCACGAGAACTAGGGTTAAAAATTGCCCAAGATGAGTCATTCATTTCCTATATCACGCTGCATTTCATGACTTCTAAAGAGCGCGTGGGCAATGGTGAAAGGAAAATTCGAGTGGTGTATGTCTGCGCCACAGGATTAGGCGTCACATCGTTTTTACAGCAGAAAATGAAAAGTGAAATTGAAGAAATTGAAATTGCTGGGTTTGCTAGTGTCTTAAACTATGGTCGAATTGTAGGGCAGACCGCCCCAGACTTGATTATCAGTGCTTTTCCTGTTGAGAGTCAGGAAATTCCAGTTCTCCAAGTGAAGCCTTTGACCTCTGAAAAAGATATACAGGTCATTAAGAAAAAGGTCAAAGCTTTATTGGCAGAAGGAAAAGGACATTTGCCGAACATTAATTTAAGAGATGTTTCAAAATCTCTATCCGTCAGTGAGCTTAATCAGGAAACTATTGTGAAAGGCTTTATGGTTTATGAAGCATTGAAAGAGTTATTTCAAGATAAATTGTGGCCAGAGTTTAGTGAAGGTTTCTTATTACATATTTTATTAACGGTTCACCGAATTGTTTTCAACAAACAATATCAAGAAACAGCTTCTGTTGTATTTTCAGATAACATTTTAAAGCAAATTGAAGCGATTTTTAATCAATATGAATTAGCGATTAACGAAAGTGAAGTAAGTGCCATTACAGAATACCTAATTAAAGAGGGGGAATAGGAATGTGAATGAAGGATTAATAGCGTTGTATCAGGAGTTAGAGCTGTCTGAAGAAGTTCAATCAGTAATTCAAAAAATTGAAAACTCACTTAATATGTTGACCATTCGGCCAAACGATTTGCAATGGAGAATTTTGGTCAATCATGTCAATGAGATGGTCAATAGATCCAAAGAAGGCGGAACTATACCAGAAGTGGACGCCCAATTATTTTCGGAAATTTCAAAGACATCTTTGAAATTAGCAGAAGAAATAGTTTCAGAAATTGGTCATCTATCACCAGATGAAAAATATTTATTATCAATTCATTTTGAATCAGCAAAATTAAATTAAAAAAAGTCTAGTGGTAATAAGTCAAGTAAGACTTGTAAATTTATTTTACAAGATTTATGAAACTAAGGTACACTAAATAAGCCTACGAAAAATTCATTTTTTCGCAAGTGCTATCAAGGACTTGTGCTCA